>MVZL01000082.1 GCA_002068375.1 Tenericutes bacterium ADurb.BinA155 | reverse complement strand
TCTTGGCTCTTCGGGGCGAACCACCGCCTCCAGACCGCGATTGCCCGCGAAAAGGAAGCCGCCGATGCCAAGACTTCTTTCTTAAGCCGGATGTCGCACGATATTCGGACTCCCTTAAACGTCGTGATCGGCAACACTTTGCTCGCCCAGCGGGAGAAGAATCCACCGGCGACTGCCCAGTATCTCGAAGATATCAATTCCAGCGGCAAATTCTTGCTCGCCCTGGTAAACGACATTCTGGACCTTAACAAGGTCGAAAGCGGCAAGATGGATCTCCATCCCGAACCTTATTCGCTCCGACAACTTCGCAATAACCTGAAAGCCATCATCGGCCCCTTAGCGACCGAGAAGAGTCAGACCTTCACCATCACCGGTTGCGATTCCGACCAAGCTTATCTCCTCGATCCGATCCGGGTCGAACAAGTCTTCTTCAATATCCTTTCGAACTCGGTGAAGTTCACCCCGAATGGTCGTAGCTTATCCTTGGCTTGCGAAACCAAACCTGGCGAAAACGGTGACACCCTCCTCGTCTTTACGGCTAAAGACGATGGCAAAGGCATGAGCAAAGAATTCCAGAAGATGATGTTCGAACCCTTCACCCAAGAAACAGTCGGCGGCCCCAAAGTTCAAGGGACGGGCTTAGGCTTAGCGATCGTGCATAACCTCGTGAGTCTGATGAACGGGACGATTGGAGTCGTGAGCGCGCTGAATGAAGGCACGACTTTCACCATCACCCTTCCCGCGAAAACGACCGCGACCCCCAAAGTCGAACCGCAAATCGTCGGCACCCCCCTGCTCGTTTTGAAAGGGAAGCGGGTTCTCGTCTGCGAAGATAACGACTTGAACGCAAACATCCTCATGGTCTTACTCAAAGACAAAGGCTTGCTCGTCGAGAGGGCCCCCGATGGCGAAAAGGGCCTTGAGATGTTCATCGATTCGGCCCCGAATCACTATCAAGCAATCTTGATGGATATGCGGATGCCGGTGATGGATGGTTTAACCGCGACGAAGAAGATCCGAGAGCTGGCCCGGAACGACGCTAAGAGCATTCCCATCATCGCCATGACCGCGAACGCCTATGATAGCGATGTTCAAAATTGCCTCGACGCTGGGATGAATTCCCACCTCGCGAAGCCGGTCGATCCCGCGAAGATCTATAGCACCCTCGCCCACTATCTGAGTCTTGGAAATCCTGATGAAAAGAAATAAGGAAGGAACCTCCTATGAAAAGTAACACTGAAATCATCGATGCCTTAGTAAAGAAAGGCTGCCACGTCCGGGAAGAACTCTCCCGCTTCTTGAACGACGAGAACTTCTACGTGACCTGCTTAAAGATGGTCCCGGACGATCCTTCCTTTGAAGAACTCGGCACCGCCTTAAAAGCTCAAGACCTGAAAGCCGCCTTCGAAAAGGCCCACGCCCTAAAGGGACTATTGGGGAATATGGCCTTGACGCCGATGTATGAAACCGCCTGCGCGATCGTGGAGCCCTTAAGAATCGGCAAGACCGATCAGGTCCAAGAAAACTACGAGAAGCTCCTAATCGAGCTGCAGGAACTGAAAGATATCCTGGCGGACTAAAGGATCTTGCTAGGGGGCGCTTTCCTTCAAAAGAAGGACAGGCCCCCTTTCTTTTTCCCCGCGACCCCCAAATCGGTTTTCGGCAAAGAACGAAATCCTTGCTAACGAATCGGCCCGAAGCACTTTATAATTCTTTTGTTCATAAAGGAGGTCCTTATGAATAACAAAGCCTCGTCGTATCTTCTCCTTCTGAGTTCATTATTTCTGTTAGCTTCTTGCGGGGGCGGAACCGCAAGTTCGAGTTCCGCTGCTTCAAAGGGCTCGGGCAGCGCAGCCACTTCCGTGACGTCCACTCCTTCTCAAAATACCAGTTCCACCAGCGTTTCAATTTCCTCTAACGCCGCGTTTTATACGATCCGCTTCTTGGACGATGATGGCACGATCCTGCAGTTGAGTGACATCGAAGAAGGCGTATTGCCGGTTTTCTTGGGTGGTCATCCGACGAAGCCGGTCGATGGCGATACTTGCTATACCTTCAGTGGCTGGGACCATCCGATTGTCCCCGCGACCGCGAACGCAACCTACAAGGCGACTTACCGCTCAAACACCCTTGAGGAAGAAAGTCTGCGTCGTCTCGTTTTCACCTACCATAGCGACACCACGTCCTACTCGGTCAAAGCCAATTCGGATGAGACCGTCTCCGATCTCGGAGAAATCGTTCTCCCCTCGAATCTGGACGATGGAACGAACGGCAACCATCCGCTCACATCCATTGAATATGCAGGGTTCTCCGAGATGGCTTGGCTTCAAAAGATAAGCATTCCTTCTTCGATCACTTCCATCGCTTCATTCGCTTTCAATCATTGCGAGCAGCTGACCGAGGTGACTTTTGCCGAAGGCTTGACGACACTCGACAACTATGTTTTCGAATATTGCTATAGTCTCGAAAGCATCGCTTTGCCCGCTTCTTTAACGAACTTAGGTCTCAACCCCTTTTGGTACTGCAATAGCGTCAAATCGATCAGCATCGCAAGCGAAAACGCCAACTACAAGACCGATTCGCGCTCCCTCATTAAGATCAGCTCAAATAATCTTATTTTCTACGCGAATGCCTCGGGCAGAACCTATAGCGTTCCCGCCGGCGTCGTTTCGATCGAATCTATGGCTTTTGATGGTTGCGATCAGCTCTCCGCGATCACCCTTCCCGCTTCGCTGATCAGCTGTGTCGGATTCAACTTTTGCCCGAAATTAGCCAAAATCACGGTTGACTCCACCAGTACGAATCTCATGAGCGATTCGCGGGCGCTTTATTCAAAAGATCAGACCCAACTCTATGCCTACGCTGAAGCGTCCGGGGATTCTTACGAAATTCCTTCCAGCGTCACTTTGATTGGCCGCAAAGCGTTTAAAGGCGCTTCTACGCTTAAGAGCATTACGTTTTCGGAGGGTCTACTTGAAATTGAGGACGACGCTTTTGAATACTGTATTAACCTCTCGGGCGTTGCTTTCCCGAGCACGGTGACCGCGCTCGGAAACTATGCCTTTGGATTCTGCACCGCCTTTACCAGCGTAACTCTCCCGGCCGGATTAACATCCGTCTCCGGAGGACTCTTCTTGGATTGCCGGGGCTTAACGAGCGTTACCCTGCCTGCCAGCATCACTTCGATCGGAGTCGTAGCTTTCTGCGATTGCACCCAATTGAATGCCTTAACGTATGAAGGAACACTCGCCGATTGGGCTAAAGTGAGCCTCGGCCTAAATTGGCGTTTGTTGGCCGCTCTTACCACCGTCATCTGCAGCGACGGCAGTATCACGCTCTGAGTCTACTTCAGAGTAGTTCAAGCCCAAGAGGTGATTCTCTTGGGCTTTTTTTATTCTAAACAAAAGCCTGACTATCGCGGGGTGCGGGGGAGTCAGGCTGTGTTCTGGGGGGAACCAAAGTTAAGGTCGTCTCGTCTAGACTATTCTCTATGAGCTTTCTTTCGTTGGCTCGCAACAAAAATCACTGTGATCAAAAGCAAAGTCAAACCTCCGGAAAGCGCGACCACGAGTAAGGTCGTCGAAGCTGAAGACCCCGTTTCATTAGGCCGCACGATCCGGCCGGCTTGATCGATGAGTAAAGGAACGTAGCCTCCGATCCCCCACTATCGGTCCCGCCATAACTGACGGTGTCATAAAGGTAGATTTTCGCCGTGTGGTTGGCGTTATACCATTGGACCATCACCAAGAGTTTGACGTAGATGTTAACGTTCGCCACGCTCGGGGCTCCGCCGGGATAGGACTTGTTACTATACTGGCTCGATTGGCCAAAATCGTAGTCATTCACCGTTTCCACAAGGCTTTTAAAAAGAGTCTTCGCATTGGATCCGCCCGCATTCACGCTCATGGCGTTATATTCCTTAGCTAAGCGTAAAACCACCGGGTCGGTCGTCCCGCCCGGGCAGGTTTTATATTGCTGGGTGTAATCCCGCGTCGCTGCGGCCTGATTCGCGGCGGTAAAAGTCGTTAAAGCGGAGGAACCGACATTGGTGACGTCGATGCTATAACTCGAGGAAGCCGTCACCCCTCGATAGGTATAAGAAATGGGGTAGCTCTTGGCCCCAAGGATTCCGGTATTCGGTGCGGTATAGGTGCAGGTTGAAGTCACATCCCGGTAGCGGCCATCGCGGTAATAGGCCCGGACGGAAATCCCAGCCCCGGCCAAAGTAAATCCCGTCGAACCATAGATGGCGTTAGCCGATCCGACGACGCTCAGGTACATCGGATAGCCGTATTTTTCAAACATCGTGGGAGTGACAAGGCCGCTTTGGGCGGGGGGAGCATTCACGAAAAGCTTGTAGGTGCCGGCCTTAAGGTAACCGACCATTTTGTTCGGAGTCGAAGCGAAGCGGATGTCCGCGGTCGCCGCCGACATCGTGATGGCAATCGGGTCATAGACATTCGTAAGCACGGTGGCGAGTCCAATAGTTGAGGTGCTGACCTGGAAATAGTTTTGGCCGGCTGTGGCTGGGTTATCGGCGTACCAAGTGTAGGCCCCAGCGCTGCCGCCCAAGGTGATCTTAAGAGTGCTCGTTGTCGGAACCGTCATGAGATTTCCATTCACCGTTCCCGTAGCCGCGTTCATGTAGGAGCTTAACGACTTCGTGTTCTGCATGAAGAGGTAGCCGAGCGTGGCCGAGTCAAAAGCGCCGATCAGATATTTCCCTCCGACGACGAGCGGGTGATCGGAAGTAACCGTCGTGCTACTCAAAAGGTAGTATTCGGTATCGATGTTCTCGGTGGTCGGAACCGCTTCCCCCGCCGCCAGGGTAGGAGTCGGCGTATCCCAATCCGAAAGATCCAGTAAAACGATTGCCGTTCCGAATAAAGTAAATAAACTAAAAAGAAGCCGAGCCATGACCCGAGCTGGTTTCCGTTGATAATTTGCTTTGTTTGCCAAAATAATCGCCTTCCTTTGACGGCCTAATTAAAGCATTGGACTAGAGCCTTTTCAATACTTTTGCTTGACACTGTGTAAATGTTTATAAATTGCAAAAGAAATAGTAATTATCTTACTTTTAAGAATTTGTTAGAATTGAAAATACTAATTTAGTGTCACTAGTAAAATCAAGAAGCAACAGAAAGCAATTGGCCACCGATTAATTCGAATGATAACCATTTTAAAAAAGGATGTTTATTTTAATTTTTTAAAGTTTCGGTTTCCGTGTAGTGAGGTTACGAGAAAACGATGTCTTTCTTCTCATTTTGCACCGTTAACGAACGATTAAGGGTTTGGTAAGGATGATTCTTGAGGGCTTCTGAGCCGCTTCCGTTCATGAAAGAAAGAGCGCAACCATATTGTATGAGTTAGGGAATCGCCTAGCTCTAAGTGACTCTGAGAGAGACTGATTTTCATAAAAAATCCCTCCAGATATTGGAGGGAATTTCATTCGTCATGGTGCCCGTGGCCAGAATTGAACCGGCATGAATTATGCATTCGAGGGATTTTGAGTGGTCCTCCAGACGTTCCTTTTTAGGGACAAAAAGGGACAATTTTCCATGGCGTTGCTCGAGAACGAAATTGTTTTAGGGCATCCGTTCTCGAGCCATTCTCGAGTAATGGCCTCGGACTTGTGGACCTCTTAACCCACAAATTCAATAAACAAATCTGCTGTTTGGTGACAACCCTCAGTCTCTGAATTTGAGAAGAGAAAGGGAATCGAGAAATAGTTTAGAATCCCAATGGGCAACATCTTCTTTGTCCAAAAGAAACGGGGCGACATCCTTTGAGGCTTCAGCAAAATCGATCGCGGAAAAACGCTCCTTAAAAAGAGACAGGGCCTCCTCTTTTCCAAAAGGATCACTCTCTTCAATCCGTCCGCTTTGGACAAGCTTGTTCTTCAAGTAAGAAAGATTGAGCGGAATTTCTTTTTCGATATAAAAAAGG
>MVZL01000081.1 GCA_002068375.1 Tenericutes bacterium ADurb.BinA155 | reverse complement strand
ATTTCGCATAGAGGTTGAAATTCGCCGTCGGAGCAACCGCGGTATAAGAACTTGTGCAGGCCTCATCGGTGAACCAGCCGTTAAAATTATAGCCTGCGCGGGTCGCGGCGGTCGGGGTGAAGCTCGCGGTCGAAACGCAGGATTCAGTAGCAAAGGCGGACGATTCTTTCACGCCATCAACCACCGCATATTCCGTGCAGGTGTAGGTCGTGCCTTCGGTCTTGGTGCTGCTCGAGCAAGAAGAGGCGCCATCATTGGTAAAATAGTTATACTGCTCACCCTCGGTCATCGCGTTGGAATCGAAATAGTTCCAGCGGACCTTCTCGGTCGTATGGGCCGCCTCATTCCACCCGCAGATGATGATGTGCTTATACCCTGCGTTAGCGGTCGGAATCGCGACAGAAAGTTCATCCGTTCCGGTTCCACTGCCCAAATCGAGACCTGGCCAACTGGTGCCACCGGTTCCGCCCCAAATATGAGCTGTGTAGTAATAAGTGTTAGCGCCCCAATAAGAAGAATTCAACTTAAGATAAATCTTAGAGTAGCTCGAGGCATCAATTGCAGAATTGCTTCCAACATTTGCGACAACGGCTAAGGACGTTGCACCGAGGGCTAACGTTCCAACGCCGATCGCGATCATGGTTTTAAATTTCATAAACCATTTCCTCCAACGAAAAGACCGGAGCACCCTGCTCCTTGGGCTATCTTACAACATCCTTACCCGATGTAAAGTAGAAAATGAAACCCCTTACATCATTAAAAATAACCATTTTTATTAAAATACCGATGGCAACTTAAGAAATTTGCATCCTGAAAAATAGAATTTACGAACCGACATTTTTGTCTCTTTAAAAAGGACAGTCCCCTCGCGAGTTCGAGCCGACAAAAAAGCCCGTTAGGCAACCTAGCGGGCTTAAGGTTCGGATCGGAGAAAGGCTCACTCTTCGGTATTGAGAAGCTCGACGCTGGTCGCGCCAAAGGCGACGGCGACGAGGTTTCCCACCACCAAGAGGACATCCCAGAGGATCGCCGGGGTGAGCTGGGTGAACTTCACTTCGTAGAGGGCGGTGTTGACGCCAGAGCTAGAGGAGACGACGCCGGCCGAGATATCGGTATGGCCGATCACGGAAAGGATGAGGCAGGCGATGCCGGCAAAGGCAGCGACGACCGCAAAGATCAAGGGAAGATCGACCAGTTTCTTCCGGGTGAAGAAGAAGACGATCGTGAGAACAAAGGAGACAAGGGCGCAGAGGATCGCGACGAAGACCAGGATCACCGCGGTCTTCAGAAGCGCCGAGTTATAAAGCTGATAGACGATGGTGCCCCCACTCGGAGTCGTCCACGTGAAGGTCGGGTTCGCGGCGACGGCCTTATCGAAGAAGAGGAAGTTCAGCAAGCTGAAGTCGAAGGAAGCGTAGACGTTCTTCGGATCGGTATCGCCGATATCATAGACCCCGGCCCGAATCGTGGCGGAGCCTAGAAAGATCAGGGTGCATCCGAAAAGCGCGATCATCACGATCCCGAAAATGAGGGCGACGATCGCCGTTGTCCGGTTCTTCTTGGTAAAAAAGGGCTGTTTGTCCATATGCTTTAACTAACCTCGATGTTCAAATTATCGTTCTTCTTTAAGCGTAATGCAATGACGCAAATGCGGGCTTTCTCCTTAAGGGAGAAGGTGACCATTAGTAGGAGGCCACCACACTCCCATTGTGGCTAACCGAGGCGCTTAAGGCCTGGAAGTTGATCGTGATGATGTAGCTATCGCTCCCTAAGGCCCGGGTGAAGTTCAAGATCGATCCGGACGATCCCGAATCCTTGAAGCTGCCGCGGATCAGGGTGGCGGAGCCGCTCTTCAGCTGGCCAAACTTCGCGATCGCCGCGTAGGTGGAGCCATTATCCGCCGCCTGGCTCGCCGCATCCGCCACCGCCGTGGTTTTATTGATATCATCCCACTGGACGGTCTTGCCCGATCCCGTCACGCCATAGGAAGTCGTGAAGGAGCCATCGCCGACCGTGCCATCTTGCTTCCACTTCATCGGCTGGCGGTACCAGAGGTCGCTATAGTCGCTCTTCGAGGTCATGCCGGTTGGGAAGTTTCCGGTCATGCCGATTTCATCGCCATAGTAGATGTAGGTCGTGCCGGGCATCATGAGCTCGGTGATCTTCACAAGAGTCGCCGCCTTGTTGTAGCGGTAGTAATCGCTGGCGGTCACATTGCCTTGGGCTTCGATGCCCGAGGCGGAGGCGGAAGTGAAATGGATCCGGTTGATCGTCCGGGCGATATCGTGGTTACTGGTGAAAGTCGCCGGCAAAGCGGAACCGCTGGTGACGCTTGAAGAATCCGCCCGGTACTTGTTATAGGTTTCGAAAGCGGAGACGGCGTTCCAGTAGGCGCCATTGGCGAGATTGAATTCGGTCTTCGGACCAGCGCCCGAGATCGAGCCGGAGCCAAATTGCGAGGTCCCGGTGAAGAAGCCCGCGGCGGTGACGCCGGAGGCATTGCCTAAGCCGGTCGCGGCCGCCGAAGTGAGGTTGAAGTAGGTATAGAAATCAAAGAGGGCGTCGAAGCCTTCGTAGTACGGGGAGACCCGATAGGCGTGGCCATCGAAGTTTTCGCCGACGAAGTAGGCGTTCGGATAATCGGCCTTCACCGTCGCGTTCAGCCACTTCCAGAACTGGAGGTTCTTGGTGAGGTTGCTCGAATAGTTCCCGGCCGCCGAGACGTCGGCGATGATGGTATCGGTGGACTCGCGGGTGATTTCATCGTTGAGGAAGATGTGCTTCACCGCGTCCATCCGGAAGCCATCGACCCCGAGTTTGCACCAGCCTTTGGCCATATCGGCCACCGCTTCGCGGGTCGGGGCGTACATGTAGTTTAATTCCGGCATCGAGGAGCCGAACTTCGCGTAGTAGCTGTAGACGTGATCGCCATAGGGATACCAGAAGTTGGCCGGTTTGATGTGATCGGATTGGGTCACGTTATTGCCCCATTGGTAGAAGCCACGGTAAGTCGAATCGAGCTGGGCGGATTTGGCGAACCAGTTATTGCCGGTCGAGGTGTGATTGAGCACGAGGTCCATGATGACGACCATGCCTTTAGCGTGGGCGGCGTTAATTAAGGATTGATAATCGGCAAGGGCGGTATCGGAAGTCACGACGCCATGATTGGCGAGCGCGGCTGGAGACTTGCTCGAGCCGAACTTCGGATCGACTTTCGAGTAATCGGTGATGTCGTAGCCATGGTAGCTATCCGATTTCTGGATCGGGGTGAGCCAGAGGACGTTGACCCCGAGGTTCTTGATGTAATCGAGTTTTTGCTCGACGCCATAGATATCGCCAAAGCCATCGCCATCGCTATCGGCGAAGGAGCTCACCATGATCTGGTAGCCAACGCCCGCGCCATTAGCGAGGACCGAACTACTATCCCCTTCCTTGCCCTTTAAGAACTCGGGCGAGGTCGCGGCGACCGCTTTGTTATCGATCGCATTCACATAGGCGCTATTGCCATAGGTGACATTGGTCCCATCGTCGTTATCGAAAGGATCGCTCGCATTGGTATAGGGCTTCGCGGCGTTATTGCCGATATTGTCTTGGAGATAGAAGACGTGATAGGAAGTCGTCCCATCATCATTCGCCATCTTGAAGTCGTCCAAATAGGCGAACTGGTTCGAGCCATCGTTGCTCCAGAAACCATCGCCCGAAGTGACGGTCGCGGTTCTCGAGGACGATTGAACGATTTGATAACCGACCTTCCAGCAGAGCTTGCTCTCGCCGGAATCCACATCGGTGTATTGGTACGAGACTTTGGTCCCGCCCATCTTCTTATTGGTATTGTCCCAACCGCCATCGTAGACCTTGCTGAGATCCACATCGATCACCGCGCCGCCGAAATCATCGACGTTCGCGTTCCCGCTCGCGGCTAAAGTCGGCGAGCTTGCATCTTGGGTCCGGCCGGTCCAATCGAACTTATGGCCTTCGCCGGCGGTCGGCTGATTCTGCCAAACCCAAATATCCCAGTCCGCATACGAGCTTGGCTGGTTATCGTAGCGGTAATAGTGAACATAGAGGTGATTGCCAGCCGAGGAAGAGGCGAGTCCCTTCATGTAGGCCTTCACTTGCTCATCGGTGTGCGAGCTTCCGCCCGACTTGGTCCATTTGGCGTAAAGCGTCATGTTCGCATTGATGACGGTCGAGAAATCAAAACTATCCCCGGTGCCGTTCTTGCTGCTTGGATCATAAGACTCGCACCAAGCGGCGAAGACGAAGCCATCGCGGGAGGGATCGCTCGGGGCGCTCACTTTCTCGCCGACATTGACCTTCACTTCTTTGGTATCGACGCCCGAGAAGGCGCCATAGCCGGCATAGAAGGTGACGGTCGCTTGCGCGGTCGTCGGGGTCGAGCCGCACGAGGCGGCCACCACCCCGAAGAAACAGCTGAATCCAAGGGCGACGAGATAACGTTTTTTCATGATCGGGATATTCCTTTCACCTTAAGCGGCCACGTAGGCTTCAAGCCAAATCGTGCCGCTGCTTTGGAGATAAATGTTATAGGAGCCCGCCGTCACGACTTTGATGTTCTTATCATTGCCGTCGGAGGCGAAGGCGCTATAAACCTTGCTGGAAGAATCGACCCGGTCGAAATGGTACCAGGTCGTGCCGTTCGTGATATCGAAGAGATCACCAGCCTTGAAGGTCACGTTGATGTAGAGGCCTAAATCGGTCGTGCTCTTCGGATTGCTGAACATCTGAAGGCCACCGGCGGTCGTCCACTCGGCGCTCACATAAGAGCCGGAGCCAACGATGTACCAGGAAACCGCGGTTCCGCCGGCGCTATGGGAATTATCCTCGGTCCATTTGGCATAGAGGGTGAAAGCCGAAGTAACGGTAACGCTGAAGTCATGAGCGGTCGTTAAGGCACTCTCATCGTACCAGCCGCTAAAGGCATAGCCGGTCCGGGTCGGATCGGCCGGTTTGACGAAGAGCTCCCCTTTGGCCGCATTGATGGTCGAAGTGACTTCGGTGGTTCCGTTTTTGTAGTTATGATCGAGCGTGACCACGACGAGTTCATCGATCACGGAGGAATCAAAGGTCCCGTAAGTGCCACTCGGGTGGGTGCCTTCACTATTTTGGGCAATCCAAGTCGCCGTCGCATCGAGTTTAAAGAGATCGTTTGTCCCGAAAGCGGTTAAAGCGATCGCCGCGGTTTCGGTTCCCCAATATTCGCTGGTCTTGGCCCCGTTCACCCGTGAGAAGCGGAGGGTATCATAAAGCGAAGTATCAAAGGAATAAGACCAATAGTTCACTTGGGAGCCATCGCTTTGGATATCGGCCCCGACAAAGGTCATTAAGACGGCATTGCTCGCGGTCGCACCGGCTTTGGTCGCGGTGAGCAAAACCCCGGCCGCGTCTTTATTCCACCACGGCTGATCCTCGAAATAGAGGGTCCGTAAGGTCGAAGGAGCGCTGCTGGAGCTCGAAGAGCTTGAGGAAGAAGAGGAATTCGAAGAACTTGAAGAACTCGAGGAACTCGAGGAGCTAGACGAACTTGAAGATGAACTTGAAGATGAACTTGAAGACGAACTTGAAGACGAGGAACTCGCGGAGCTTGAGGAACTGGAAGAGCTGGACGAACTCGAAGAAGAGCTCGAACTCGATGAGCTCGAAGAGCTTGAGGAACTAGACGAACTGGAAGAACTAGACGATGACGAGCTTGAAGAACTCGAAGAACTGCTTGAGGAAGTTCCGGCGCTCGAAGAGGAGCTGGTGCCGGAAGAACTGGGCGCGCTGCTACTGGAAGCGCTCGAGCTTTCCTTGGAGGAATCCGCGGAAGTCCCCGCTTTCGAAGAGGAAGAACTTGAGACACTCTCGGAAGAGGATTCGGCCGAAGAAGAACTGGTTTCATGGCTCACGTTGGAGTAATGGGAAACGGAGGCATTAGGCGAAGGAATGCTG
>MVZL01000080.1 GCA_002068375.1 Tenericutes bacterium ADurb.BinA155 | reverse complement strand
CCGCCACTATTTATCTGCGGGGCTCGATGAATGGCTGGGCCGATTACTCCGCTTATAAGTTCACCTATTCGGGTGGCCAATATAACCTTAACGTTACTCTTGCGGCGGGCGATACCTTCAAATTCTACTATAGCAATGGTTCCGTCACGGGCTGGGGTGGCTATAACTCCGTCTATTTAGGCACGACGAATTTCCGGGCGGAAGGAAGCGGGACGAACAGCAACGTCTATGTCATCAATTCCGGATCCTATCATCTGGTCGTTCGCGGATCGGTGATTAAAACCACTTCTTCCTCGGCTTTCCAAGATTATTGGTTGGGAGGCGACACCACGACAACGGTCACCCGTTACCTGAAAGAATACCAGGTGACTGGAAGCACTGTCGCAACCGCCTACTTCAACATCGAATCGGTCGTCTCCGGTTCCGTTTTCACCCCAACCACCCCGGCGAGCAGCCTCACTCCGAGCGGCTACGAATTCGACAATTGGTACACCGACTCGGCTTGCACCACCGCTTTTACGAGCGGAACGGTCATTAGTGCTGACACTCCGCTTTACGCTCACTATCAAACGGCAACCTTCAAATACGTCTATTTCAATTTCATTTCCGCCTCGATTACCCAAGCGAATCTACGCGTTCGGATGTGGTATGGAACCACCGAGCTTCTCACCGACGCTACCGGCGAATCCATCGCGACTTCCAGCAATGTGAGCGTGGAGTCGAGTTCGACCACGCTTAAAATGTCCAACAACCCCGATCTTTCTCTCATGCTGAAGATCAAGATTTCCAATGGGATAATTTCCGCCGCCGGCTCCAACCAAATCTATATCGAATTCCGGAATGATACTGGAAATGCGACGACCCCAAGCACCGCCGTCGATGAGGCCAAATATGTTGAGAATGGTTATTATTCCCACCCCGGCGGAGCCGTCGTGAATTATGGGGGACACATCGATGCGGATCATGATGCCGCCTATGCTTTCTGCTACGAAATGGATGCGAAGCGGAAGGCCTTAAGCACCACTTCGGGCGCCCAATCCATCTGCAACTTCTCGTCGAGCGTCCGTAGCGATCTTCTCAACGCCTATTCAGCTTTAAGCACGAACGCTAAAAGCTATGTGAACGCTTCCCAGATGAAGGAAGTCACGAAAGCGAGCAGCGATAACAAAGGCTCGACCGAAATCTATACGTATTCGGGCGCGGAAACGTATACGTCCTTCTCTGCAATCATCGCTCAGCTTACCGCCCTCGCTGCCTCTTCGGGATCCGGAGTTCGGGTCGTCGGCGAAGGCTTAAGCGCCACTTCCACCACCCTCATCATCGTTGCCAGTTCCGGCACGGCCGGACTCCTAGCCATTGCGACGATCTATCTCGTGTCGAGACGCCATAAGAAACGCCGCTACCACCAAGCCTAAAACGTTTGGTGTCTCGAAAGGCACCTTCAGCCCCTTACCTGGAGGTGCTTTTCTTATTCATGACTCCAGTAAAAAAAGAGCAAGAACGCTTTCACGCTCCCGCTCGTTTTTCTTTTTAGAACTAGGCGGCTAAGCCTTTGAACTTCACCGAGCCATTATCGTAGAGGACGCTGCCGTCTTCCGCGGTGAGGGTGAATTGAACTTGAGCACAACCCGCTGGGATCGTGACCGTGCCGCTATAGGTGGCCCAGGCGGTCCCGCTAATGGCCTTCGTTTCGGTCTTCTTGGTCCCGCCGTTTTTATCCTTATAACGAATCTCAATGTTGCCTTTGCTCGTAGCATTAAGGAGCTTCGCATCGAAGGAATAATCGTATTGGTAGCCCGGATAGGCGAGGGTGATCTTGTCATCGAGGTATTCACCATGATATTCCTCGGTCGAAGTGCTCGAGGCGTTAAGCTGGTAGCTATGGGAGCCTTCGCTATGATCATCGCTTAAGGCGAGGGTGCCCCGGCTGGCGTCTTCGGGGGTCCAGCCAAAGTAGGAGCTGTCGGTCACGCAGGTATCGAGGCTTTCAAAGCTGCCGTTCGCGAGATGGTTGAGTCCTTGGGTATTGGCATAGGTTTCGCTCGCAATCGAAGAAGCGGAAGGATTGGTGTGGGTATAAGCCGGATTGGTCACCCGGATATCATCGACGCTTTGGCTGACCTCATCGAATTCGGTATAGGCGATCTCTTTGATCAGCATGTAGTCGTAATCAAAGTACGGGTTGCCCGCCCAAGAAGGGCACCAGAGCCCGATCCAAAGTGGCATCATCATTTCAGGGACGCAGGATCCGGTGATGGACTTAATCAAAATGCCATCGATGAACCAGTCGACCCGCTTCTCGCCGGTTCCGTTATAGTCGACGTACCAGTCGAAGCTGTACTTGTGGAATTTGCCATCGTTCAGATAGGCGATCGAGGAGACATCGACCGAATCGGTTTCCTTATCGGTGTGGGTGGTCCACGTCGTGGTCCATTCATGATCGTACTGGGCGTTGCCACCCAGTTCGATATCGATCTCGTTCTGCGAGGTCGCTTCGCTTCCGGTCTTCGAATAATAGGTCCACATTGCGGTAACGGCGCCTTCGCGGGGCATCGTCGCCATATTGATTTCAAAACGGCCTGGCTTTAAGAACGCTTTGGTCATGATGCAAGCCCCTTCGGGTTTGATATGGCCCGCCGCCGTCTTCGCCAGATCCGAGTCACGGCAATAGGAACCCCGGGCTTTGATCCCGAGATAGGTCTCGTCGCCGTTCTTCACATAACGAAGGTTACGGGCGCGCACGCCATTATGCCAATTGGTGGTGCCGCCGGCATCCCAATAGCCATCGATCACCCAGAAGAGGTCATCGTCAAGGGTGCCGTTACTCATCTTCTCATCGAAGCTGTATTCGCTGTTATTTTGATAGGCGACCCGCTCCGCGATCTTGTCATAATAATCGGTCCCATTAAACGGAGTCGGGGCCACTTTTGAAGTGGTCGCGGGGCTGCTCGAAGTCGAGCCAGGGGTGCTTGTAACCGGGGCGATGCTCGACCCGCTTTCCCCGCATCCGGCCAAAACCGCACCACTCAAAAGAGTGGGAAGAACTAGCGCAACGCATTTTTTCGTGGAAGTTTTCATAAAAGTGCCTTTCAGTGAAACCGATTTCCTTTTTAAAAATCTAGCATAGTGAGCCAACTTTATCAAGAATCAATCTGAAATTGTTGTAAGCGCTTACTAAATTTCGTTGACGAACCGAATTTTCGTAAATATAATGGAATTAAAGTTTTAGGAAACCGATTTCTCTAATCGGTCCAAAGAAGGTAAAAACATGACAAAGTCGAAGCGAATCCTAGCCGGTGTCGTCCTTAGCCTCAGCACGGTGGCTTTATTGGCCGCTTGCGGAAGTAACACTTCTTCCGCTGGAGGCGACACCAGTGGCGCCGCCACTTCGAAAGATCCCGCCGGACGGGAACTCTGGATCATGGCCTACGATGGTGGCTATGGTTCGACCTGGCTCACCAACATGGCCAAAGAATTCACCGCTAAAACCGGCATCGCCGTTCACACCGACGTCTCGACCACCTTACTCGATCGTCTCGAATCCGATCTTAAGAATGGATCCGACTACGACCTCTATATGAGCCATGGCATCAACTGGATGAGCTACGCCGCTCAAGGCTATCTCGCCAATTTGGATGATCTTTATACCACCAAGATCGATGGCTATACCGATAAGACTTTCGCCGATCGTCTCGTTGCGGGCGCGGCCGACATTTCTAAGGCCGAAGGCGCCGATGGCTCTTCCCACTACTACAAAGCCTGCTACACCCAAGGCGCTGGCGGTTTCATCTACAACATGAAGATGTTCGCCGACAATGGCTGGAGCGTTCCGACCACCTATGATGAGCTCGTCACCCTTTGCAACACGATCAATTCCGCCAAAATCTCTTGCGGCGACCGTGAATACGTGAAACCCTTCGCCTGGAGCGGAGCCGATCGTCAGTATTATTGGGACTATCCGATGTATGAATGGTGGGCTGAGCTCGCCGGCACCGATAAAATCAATACCATTAAGCAGTATAAAGGCCCGAGTGGCAAGTATGCCGATGGCTACGAAATGTACAATCCGACCTCTTACTACAAAGAATTCCTCCAAGCCTACGATATGTGGTGGAATTTGATCGGCAACAATGCGGCCAACTCGATCGCTTCGTCCTATTCCGCGAGCTTAGGAACCGCTCAGAGCAACTTCAACGCCGGTAAAGCGGCGATGATCCCCTATGCTGAATGGGGCAAGTACGAACTTGAGCATACCAATGGCGGCAAGCTCGATTTCGACATCGCGATGATGAAGACTCCGAAAGCCACCGCTTCTTCGAACTACATGAACTACATGGTCGGCTTTGGCGATTCGATGATTGTTCCGGCCAAGAGCAGCAACCAAGATCTCGCGAAGCAGTTCCTCGCTTATATGGCGACCGCGGCTGGCTGCAAGACCTTTGTGAATGACGCCAAAGGCGCCTTCCTTGCTTTCGACTACAGCGACGTCGATCTCTCCGACATCGAAGCGACCGATACCTTCACGAAGTCGATCCATCAAAAACTCTCCGACACCAACATCAACCTCGTCTCGATGAACCCGATCACCGTCTGGAACGTCGACACCGTGATGCCTTGGATCGGCAATACCTATTACTACGCGAAGGCGTGCGCGACTCCCTCTTCCTTCACCAGCGCCATCATTGGACCCACGATGTATAACACCGCGAAAAAAGGCTGGCAGGGCTGGCTCGATAATGCGGGCTTAACCGACTAAGGAGACGTTCAACCAGGGGAGCGATTATGACGAGCACCATCATCAGTAAAAATGGAGCGGTCGTTCCGGCGAGAAAGCCGGAACCGGCCCATCGAAGAAAAGCCAATCACGTTGCGACTTATATCTTCATTGCTTTGATGCTGCTCTATCCGGTCGCCCACTTCTGCCTCATGTGGTTCGGGGTCAACATCAACTCGATTCTGTTGACTTTCCAAACCCCGGTCAAAGGCAAGCTCGTCTACGTCATGTCGACTTGGCATGGCGATGGTTCGACTTTCTTCTCGACCTTATTTAAGAACTTCATCACCGTTTTCCAAGGCATGGGCAACGACGATACGGTGAAGCCGATCTATCCCAACTCCCTCATCTATTTCGTGGTGAGCTGCTTAGTGACCCTTCCGATCGCGATGTTCTTCTCCTACTTCGTCTTCAAAAAGATCTGGGGCAACACCTTCTACAAGGTGATCTTCTTCATCCCCTCGATCCTGCCGTTGTTCATCCTCTGCATGGTCTACAAATACTCCTTTAACCAAGGAGGTCTCATCTCCAGCATGCTCGACGCTCTCGGCGTGAACTATGGCTCTTTCTTCCAGAACCTCTTCGTCCTTGACGATTCGAAGCGCTGGATGGTCTGGATCTTCTGCGTTTGGGCGGGAATCGGCTACGACGTTATCTTGCTCACCGCCGGGATGTCCCGGATTCCCCGGGATATCTTGGAATCCTGCAAGATGGATGGCGTCAACCCCTTCAAAGAATTCTTCAAGATCATCATCCCGTTAACCTGGCCGACCGTGACCACCTTGTTCATCTTCGGCATGATGAGCGTCTTCAATGTCACCTTCCAGCCTTTCTTCATCACCGGAGAATCGGCTTCGGCGGCGACCGAGACGATCGGCATGAACATCTATTTCGCTTCCCAAGGCTCGGCCAAGAACGTTCCGGCCACCCTCGGCCTCATCTGCTCCTTAATCGGCGCCCCCATCATCTGTGCCGTCCGCTGGGGCCTCAACAAGTGCTTCAAGAATGTGGGGTTCTAACCTATGGATTTAGGATATCAAATCAAAAAAGGCTTCCGCAGCAAACGCGAAGAGAACCGCCAAGGTTCTTACGAACGCAAGCACGATACCCTCTATAAACGCCACGGCGGTGAAAAAGCGCTTTTCATCATCATGGGGATCATCTTCGTCCTCTTCTCGATCAG
>MVZL01000079.1 GCA_002068375.1 Tenericutes bacterium ADurb.BinA155 | reverse complement strand
GGAATTGTAGGAACGAACTGCCGCACAGCCGGCCGCGAGATAATTCCGGAAGTTCTTGATCCGGGTCGTCTGGTTCGTGGTCGAACTATTGATTTGCCAAAGATAAGCACTGCTGGTGGAACTGGTAGTGAAGTCGGACTTATTTTGGATGTAATACGGATTGCCATCGCCGGTGTAGGAGGTAGAGGCATTCGTAGAAGTCGGATAAGAGATATAGAGACCGTCGCTGACCTCGTTACCGATTTGGACCATACTCGGGGTGACCCCGGCATTGCCTAAAGTCGTAAGAACACTGGTGACGTGGGTTTTGATTTCCGCAGCGATTTGGGTAGAAGTATAGCTGGCCCAGGCTTTCGGCAGCACGCTTTGGGACGGATGGGTCCAGAAGTCGGAAAGGTGGAAGTCGATCATGACTTTGAGGCCGACCCGGTTAGCCCGGACCGCCATCTTCGTCACATAAGCGGTATCGCAGATCGAGCCGCCATAAGCGACCGGGGTGTTGGCCGTGGTATAAGGATTGACCCAGACCCGGATCCGGACGCTATTGGTGCCGTTATCTTTCAATAATTGATACACGTCCTGCCTCTTATAGTTCCGGTTATAGTATTTGGCCCCGCATTCTTCGTCGTATTGGACTTCGGAAACGTCGATGCCTTTAGCAAAGCTCGAGGTCGCGCCATTACTCGAAAGGCTCGCGGTCGCGGTCCGCCAACCCGCCTGGTCATAGTAAGCATGGCTCGAGGAGGAACTAGGATCGTAATACTCATCCGAAACGGTGACGAAGAAGGAGGTCGAAAGGCCTTCGGAGTTATAGGCCACCACTTCGGTATAGGTATTGGCGAGCATCCCTTCGACGGTGTAGCCGGAAGTGCTATCGCCCGCGATCAGGATATTGTCGTCGTAATAATAGAAGGTTAAGGCTTTGTCGCTGGTCCCACTGTAACTGATCGAAAGCGCCGTCTTCACGTTCACCGTGGTCGTCGCGGCGGAAACGCTGATGTAATTCGCGGAGGTCGCGCAGCTATAGGTGAAGGTAATCGCGGAAACATCGATGACGGAACCGGATTCATTCACGAACTTAAAGAAACGGAACGGAGCATAACTGAGGGTGGTTTTGCTCGAAGCGTTGCTGAACTCATAGACGCAATAGTAGGTATCGCTTTGGCTATAGGCGGCGTAAAGCTTAAGGGCATCGCCCCCACTATAGGAAACGGAGATCGCGGAAAGCCCGGTGATCCCATAAGGGGTCACCGCGGCATCGACATTTTGAATATAGTTATTGCTCGCGCCGGACTCGAGTTCGCAGAAATAGTTGGTTTTCGCGATCGCGCCGAGAACATTGAAGGTGGTCGAGCGGGTCGAGGTCGCAAGGGCCGTGGTGTTATAGGTCGAAGATAAGGCCGGGGCGTTGCTCGAATTTAAGGTCAAGGTATAGGGCGAGCCCGTGGCCTTTTGGACTTGGAGCTCGACGCTATTCATGCTGAGGACGACCGCGCCCACCGCTACTAACGATAAGGGGATCGCGATTTTATAGAAACGCATCGACGGATTCTTCTTGCCCATACTTTCGGCCTTCTTTTTAGGTTATTATCCGTGCTGAAAGCGCTTTCTTCAAAGGAGGTTCCCCTCATTTTTGCATAAGGAACCCTATACGAATTTGCTCGATTTTATTGAGCGAAAAAAGGAAAGAGGCCCAATCGGGCCGTCCGAAGAAGGAAAGCCCTATGCACTTTTCTCAGTTTCAATCCGATCTACAAAACCAAAAGGCCATCAAAAAACGAAGATTTTCGTATCTGTTTCGGAGCGAATCGTATTATTTCAAATGGGTGAAGCGTTTGAAGAGCTTCATCTTTTTTTCGTTATAAGGAGGATACTTCAGATTGATCTCGAGTTTGCCTTTGGCCAAAACGCTCTTTTGATGGCTGAAGGTTTTGAAGGAGGCCGCGCCATGGTAAGCCCCCATCCCGCTCCGACCGACCCCGCCGAAAGGAAGGTTATCGTTCGTGAGGTGCATGATCGTGTCGTTGATGCAGCCTCCGCCAAAGGGCGATTGCAGCATCACGGCCTTCGCCTTTTTCTGATTCTTCGAGAAATAGTAGAAGGCTAAGGGCTTTTCTTTCACGTTAATAAGAGCCAATAAATCATGGAGATTCGAGAAGGTGAGGATCGGCATGATCGGCCCGAAGATCTCATCCGACATGATCTTATCGTCCCAAGTGACGTGGTCCATTACGGTCGGCTCAAGGAGACGGCCCGTCGCTTTGCCACCCACCACCACTTTGCTTTGATCAAGGAAGCCCGTGACTTTAGCGAGCTGCTTCTCATTGATGATATAGGGGAAGTTCTCGGTGAGCTTGCCGTCGGAGTAGAAATAAACCTGAATATACTTTTTGACCGCGGTCAAGAAGGCGTCATGGACTTTTTCATGGACGTAGAAATAGTCCGGGGCGACGCAGGTCTGGCCCCCATTGATGTATTTGCCCCAAACGCAGCGCTTCGCCGCGAGGTCGATATCGGCATCTTCATCGATGATACAGGGCGATTTGCCTCCGAGCTCGAGGGAGCAAGGCGTCAGATGGACCGCGGCTTTGGCCAAGATCTCTTTGCCGGTCGAGGCTCCGCCGGTAAAGAAGATGTAATCGTATTTCTGGTCGAGAAGATCAGCGTTTTCTTGGTGGGATCCTAAGACCACATCCACCAAACCCGGGTTCCCGAATTCATCGAAGAGGGCTTTGATGGTTTTCGCGACATTCGCGGTCGCGGAAGCGGGCTTAATCAGCGCGGTGTTCCCGGCGGCAAGGCAACCCATTAAAGGTTCAAGGGCAAGTTGGAACGGATAATTCCATGGGGCGATAATGAGGCAAACCCCATAGGGCTCCTGCATCAAATAACCTTTCGAGGGGAAATTGAAGATCGAGGTTTTGACCTTTCGGGTCTTCGTCATCTTCTTGAGGTGCTTAAGTTGCCACTGGCATTCCTCAAGGACGAGGTAATATTCGGTCGCTAAGACATCGAACTCGCATTTGTTGTAGTCGGCCTTAAAGGCGGCGACGAACTGCGGCTGGTATTTTTGAAGGAGCCCATAGATTTTTTGGAGGGCTTGCTTCCGAGCGGCTAAAGGCCTCGTCGCTCCGGAATTAAAATAAGCGCGCTGCTTCTCGACCATTTCCTGGATCATAATTTTTCCTCTTCTTAATCCTAAACCCGCCAAAGCAAAAAGGAATCAATAAGCAAGGGATCCGAGTTCGTCATCACTCGATTCCGTATTGTTTGCCATAGTGCTCAAGAATGTAATCCAGGTCCTTATCCCCTCGACCCGAGAGGTTCACCAAAATCGAGCCATGGTGCATGGTTTTCGCTCGCCGAATCGCATAAGCGAGGGCGTGGGCGGATTCGATCGCCGGGATGATGCCTTCAAGCCGAGAGAGCAAGAAGAACGCATCGAGGGCTTCTTTGTCGGAAACCGTGTCGTACTTCACCCGGCCGATTTCGTGGAGGAAGGCGTGTTCGGGGCCGACCGAAGGATAATCAAGGCCCGAAGCCACCGAATAGACCGGGGCGGGATTCCCGTCCTTATCCTTTAACATCATCGAATCGAAGCCGTGCATGATCCCTTCGGAGCCATAGGTGATCGAGGCGGCGTTTTGACCGATCTCTTTGCCTTTGCCTAAGGGCTCGACCCCAACGATCTCGACCGGATCCGCTAAGAAAGCTTCGAACATTCCGATCGAATTGGAGCCTCCGCCGACGCAAGCGCAGACGACATCGGGGAGTTCGCCCGTCATGGCGAGGAACTGCTCGCGGGCTTCTTTGCCCACGACTTCCTGGAAATCGCGAACGATCAGAGGGAAGGGATGGGGCCCGACGACCGAGCCCATGCAATAGAACGCGGTCTTATATTCTTTTTGATAGGCGGCGAAAGCGGAATCGACTGCTTCTTTGAGGGTGGCGGCTCCGGTCTTTACTTCCACCACTTTGGCCCCGAGGACTTTCATCTTGAGGACGTTAGGACGTTGCTTCACGATATCGACCGCGCCCATATGGATTTCGCATTCGAGGCCAAAATAGGCGGCCGCGGTCGCGACGGCGACGCCATGTTGGCCCGCCCCGGTCTCCGCGATCAGCTTTTTCTTGCCGAGGTATTTGGCGAGCAAGGCTTCACCCATGGTGTGATTGATTTTGTGGGCCCCGGTGTGGTTTAAGTCTTCCCGCTTCAGATAGATTTGGACTTTGCCGAGGTAATTCGACAGCCGCTCGCAATGGTAGACCGGGGTCGGACGGCCTTGGAAATCGCGGCGGATTTCTCGGAGTTCGTCAATGAACTTGGTCGACTTCGCGATCGTGAGATAGCCATCGTAAACTTCCTGGAATGCTTTCTTTAATTCCGGGGGGATATAGGAACCGCCGAAATGACCGAAGTTCCCTTGGTCATCGGGATAATGTTTCTCGTAGGTCTTGAAGTCGATATCGTAATGGCTCTTTACTTCGGGCTTATTTTCCCCGGTCGGAGCGATCCGAGCGTCAAGAGGTTTTTCGGCATCGTTAGGGATCATCCAGCTCTTCCCGACCTTCATCGCGCCGGGAATTCGCCCTTCATCGAGCAAGACCCGAACCCTCCGCTCATTCACCATCCACAAGGCCGCCGTCTCTTTAACACTTAAATATTTCATACCGCATTTTCCTTCCAATAGGTCAACTTTATTCCGTATTCGGTATCTTTACAAGAAAATATCCGAATTTTCTTGCACTTGTCATGGGAGCGCTTACAATGGAAACCAGTTTTAGAAATCGGGTTTCCAAATGGTAGACGCTAAACTCAAAGAACAAATCCAAACCGCTTTCATCGCGCAGTTCAATCTCCACGGTCCGAAAGTCACGCTCGAAGAGGTTGCGACCTCGATTCATATTTCGAAGAAAACCATCTACCGCTTCTTCACCAGCAAAACCGAAATCTACGAAACGATCCTCCACGATGCCATGCGCCAAATTCTTTCGGAGCAGCGTCGCATTTTTAACGATCCCTCCCTCGATACCAAGGCGAAGCTTTTCCAAATCCTCACGATTAAGACCACCACTGAGCAGCAGATGGATGTCGCGAAGATGAACCTCCTCAAAGACACCGATCCCCAGGTCTATGCCGACCTCCTCAAAGGTTACGAGACCCAATGGCAATATTTCGCCGACCTCGTCGAAGTCGCAAAGAAGGACGGGACTTTGAAGCCCGAGACTTCGGCCCCCTTCCTCATCAACATTCTTTCGCGGGCGTATGAGAGCTTTTATCAGAATGACTTCTTGGCCCGGAATCACATGACGTACACCGAAGCGGTCGTGATGATCGCGAAGATTACGTTAGACGGGGCGCTTGCTCATTAAGGCTATTCCCCTGCTTTTCAGGGTTTGATTCACAAAAAGGGAGGAATCACGATGGCAAAAGAAACAAAAGTCAAGGCGGCGGAAGCTGCCCCGAGCGTTCAGCACGAGAAGAAGGTGCCGCTCCATTCCGCGATGTGGCTCGCGGGAGCCGACTCGATGTGCGGACTCCTGTGCGGCTTTGCTGAAGGAGGGGTCCTCACCTACTTCTTCGTCTATTTCTTAGGCCTCAATTGGGGGATCGCTTCCATCATCTGGATCCTCTTTGGGATTTGGAACGCGGTCAATGACCCCCTCTATGGATTCATCGCGGACCATGGCCACCATAAACTGGGCCGCCGGATCCCCTGGATTCGCTTTGGCGCCCCGATTTATACCGTTCTCTTCATCCTCACCTGGGTGGCCTTCCCCTCGATGCGGCAAAACCAACTCTTCTTAGGATTCCAAATGGGAATTTGCCTCTTCTTCTTCGATATGCTCTACACCGCGATTGCATCGGCCATCTACGTGATGCCCTACGAAATGGCGGTCACCAATAAGGCCCGTTCGCCGATCTTCATTTGGAAAATCATCTTCTCAATCATTTCGACGGGCGTTCCGATGTTCGTCTCGGGGTATCTCAGCGACATGCTGGTTGATATGGATCACTACATGATCTTCTTCTGGATCATGGTCGGCTTAGGGATTTTGGCGGGGG
>MVZL01000078.1 GCA_002068375.1 Tenericutes bacterium ADurb.BinA155 | reverse complement strand
TATTGACCCAGAAGTCAGACGCGCAGTTATCGCCATCACTCGGAAGTTCGATGTGCTTGGCCGCGTCGAACCGGAAGCCATCGCAGCCGGCATCGACGAGATCTTTCAGGTAAGAAAGCACCCGGGACTGGACGAAGTCGTTCGCGGTGTTAAGATCGGGCATCCCGATCGAACCATGGGTGACCTGATAGGTGGTCTCATTGCTGTAGTCGATCGCGAAGTAGCTATGGAAATAAGTCGATTGGTTATTCGCAAGCTGCCGCTCATAAGTCACGACTTGATCGGAGAGGGTCCCCTGCGAGCCCGCCATGTGGTTCGCGACCACATCGACGAGGACTTTGATCCCCTTCGCCTTCGCCGCGGCGGTCAGGCTCTTGAAACTGGCTAAATCGCCGGTCCAGCTCGAAGTCGCGATCTTGAAGGCGACCGGTTGATAAAGCTTCCACCACTGACCGGCGGTATCCATCCAAGAAGTGTTGAAGTCCTTGCATTGCTGCAAGGGCGAAGTCTGAACCGCGGTATAGCCGGCGGCCTTGATCGCGTCGAGATGGGATTCGATATTGGCGCAGCTCCAGTCGAAGCACTGGAGGATCGTTTCCGAAGAATCGCTCCCCGCGGGCACAATGCTGGAGGTGCCGGCGCTCGTTGAACTGGAGGACGAAGAACTGCCGGAAGTTGAAGAAGCGGGCGCGCTGCTACTGGAGGAGCCGCCTTTCGGATTGGAATTATAGAACTGGCTATTGTAGTACCACCAATAACCCACCGCAGTGATCTGAAGGTCCGCCGTTTGGGAACCCCCTTTCCCGGTATTGAAGATCAGATTGATCGAACTGTAGCCTTCGATGTTGTATGTTTTCCAATCGGCATCATAAGAGTTCAGGGCCATGCCCGGCCACGCGCCTTGGGGTTCGACGTTCGGGGTCGTGCCCGTCCAGGTATAGATGTAATTCCACGAGGTCTCGCAGAAGACCTTGATGAAATCGATCGCCGGTAAGGTCGAGGAAGCGGAACTGGAGGTTCCCGCGGCGGAAGAGCTTGTTGCGGAGCTGGACGAGGCCGAAGTGGAAGCGCTGGTTCCGGCGGAGCTAGAAGAGGTTCCTTCAGAAGTCCCGGAGGAAGTCCTAGCCGAACTGGAAGCGGGACTTGAAGAGGTCCCGCTGCTTTGCGGAGCCGCTGAAGAGGTTCCGCCTTCGCTGGAGATTAAGGGGGTGCCGCAGGAAGAAAGAATGCCCACCAATAAAAGGGCGGGTCCAACAATGAGGGAATGTTTCATAATGAAATTAGTCTAACGCCCGGTTAACGAAAAATCTCTTCTTTTTTTCGGGGTGGCGAAATGAAAACGCCGAAATGGAAGAATCGGCGTTTCTTCGCGAGTTGACCTCGCCCGCTGTTCGGGCTCTTTTGTAAAGAAGAAAGAAGGGCCAGAACGAAAAATCCCCGGGCGTCCTTAGGACGTTCGGGGATATTCTGTTCGATTCAGTCAACAACTCAGAAGAAGGTTCCTTCGGCTTCCTTTTTGATTTCGGCGGAAGCGCTGAAGGGGATTCTCGTGGAATAGCCTTGTTTCGCCGCCACGATCATCTTGGTCGGCCAAACTTGGATATCGCGGTTCCATTGGGCAATCCGATCGTTGTATTGCTCGCGGGCGGCCGTGATCTCTTTTTGGAGGTAGCTATTCTGCTGCATCGCATCGGCGATCTCGCTATGGGCCTTTAAGTCCGGATAGGCTTCGAAAGCGACATTGAGTTTGGTCGAGACCTGATCGATCGCGCCGGCCATTTCGTTCCGGCCCGAATCGTCGGTCGTGGACTTGCCACTCCGGTAGGCCGCGATCTTGGTGAAGGTATCTTTATCGAGGTCGACCGCTTTATCAAGAAGCTTCGCGACGTTCTTTAAAATGACGACCCGCTGCTCAAGATAGTTATCGATCGTGGAGGCGTCGTGGTTGATCTGCTGCTCGAGCTGCCGAAGATAGCTCGCGGCATTGATCTTCATGATGAGGAAGATTAAGCCCGGGATGAGCGCGCAGCACCAAAGCAAGACTTCGAATACTTTCGAGCCCGGCCCAACCTTGACCGGGATCTGCTTCGCGATGACGTGGGTATCGCGTCCGCCTTCTTCGACCGGTCCATTCACTTCGTCTAGTCCATTTGCCATAAGGGTTTTACTCCTTCTTTCTCGCTTCGAAGTAGGATGATAAGCGATCGCTCACATCCTGCAGGGCTTGGTTCTTGGGGAAGAACCCGAAGCGACCCTGCTGATAGATTAATCCCTTTTGGTCCACGAAGGAAGAGAGATAGGTTGAAATTTCCGGATTATGGACCCGGGCATTCCACTCATAACGCGAGGTGGCTAAGGGGGTGGCCATGAAGTCGGTGGTCTTGGTTAATGGCTGATATTCGATCCAGTGGACCGGGACATCGTGGAAGAAGCCATCGCCCCCATGGACCCGCACATAATCGACCCGCTCAATCCCTTGATAGCTATGGGCGAGGACCTTAAGGGAATCAAGGCCTCCGACCTTCGCTTGGAACTTCACTTTTAAGATCGCTGGAGTGATCGAGCGCGCATCCTTAAAGGGATCTTGGCCCATTTGATTCACTAAGGCCTCTTCCTCGTAGGAAGGAAGATACCGCTCCAAGGAAGCGGCCTCTTTATAGATGTACTCTTTCGGCTTCATCTGCTGATAGAGCGGAATACTGAGTAAGGGGGCTAAGTCAAAATAGATCGATTTGAAGAAGGAGGCGTTATAGGCGAGGAACGCTTTCTTCGATAACTCGTAGGAGTAGGAAGCGAATAAGGAAGGATCACCGCTATAATCCTGGCTCTGGCTATGCTCGCTATGGATCGTGTTGATCATCCCGCGCTTAATGAAATGGAAGTCATCGCCATAGCCATCGGTTCTCGTGACGAGATGGACCATGTTATTCTGGGCTAAAGGAGTGAACAATAAGCGGAACTGGACTTCGTTATTGCGGTCCCAAGCGTGGAAGAGGGTTTCGAATTCGGGATTTTGGAGTTCGAGGAAGCTTCCGCCTTTCTTGGTGGATTCTTCGGCGAGCTTCCGCGCTTTCTTTTCTTCATGAACGACGTAATGCTGGAGGCTGCTTTGGCTCATCTGCTCGGAATGATGGGGCTCTCTGGAGAAGCTAAGATCGGGGGCGGCCTCATTACCATAGATCAAATAGGTGTCGTTGTAATAGATTGGGGCGGGGTGGCTCACCGAAGCATGAAGCGTTTCGGAGCGATGGACCGTGACGGTATGGCCCTCGCTATCGCGCTCCGTCTCCGTCCAATAGATCGTGAGTTCGCCGCTATAGATCTTATCCACCATCTCAGTGTTATAGGTCCGAACCTCCAAGAAGGGGTTACCGACCAAGGATCCACTTAAGACCCCAACGATCGAAGAGTCGGGATCATCGTTATCTTTGAAGCCATACTTGGTTCGCATGAAATCGAACTTCGCCATATCGAGGTATTGGTCCATCTGGATGATCGGCGTGGTCTTCTTGATGATGCCGGCGGCCATGTTCCAGTCGAAGCGGTCATTGAGGGGAGCCATCTGTTCATAGGCTTCTGCGAGTAACTTCTGCTGGAGCGCATCGGCGGCATTGGTCTCTTCTTGGCCTTTCGCAATGGCAGGCTTCACTTTGTTATGGAGCAAGACCGCGAATAAGGGGATGAAGAGAGCAACCCCAAAGGCGATGACGAATAAGGCCCATAAGGGGATGGCACTGGTATAGACCGCGGCGATCACCATGATCGCAAGGGCGAAGAATAAGGCCGCAACAATAGCAAAGAGGATGATCCCGAGGATCAAGAAGACCTTGAGGGCCTTTTGTTTTCCTAAGGACGAACGTTTCTTCTTGAAGTCCGCGGCCGCAGCATTGTAGTTCTTGACGGTCTCGATATTCTGCGGAACATTAAGACCCGCTTCCTTCACGAGATCCTCATAGGCCGCATCGGCATTCTGAAGAAACTCGTCAGCGATTCGATTTTTATAGAGATCGATCGGCTCTAATAATGCTTCATCTTCCATAATGAAATCATTATGAGGGAGCGAAAGGCAAAAGAAAAGAGAGGTCCCCCTACCTTCAAGCATGACGTCTCAAAGAAGAGGAACCTATTTCGGGAGCGGAGCGGACGAACCAGACGTCCCGCCTTATTGATTCTTATGATGGGCTTCGGAAGAAAGACCGAGGATAAAAAGAACCAAGGGCCACCATGAACCGACAGTTCCTTTGTTATGACCGAGTAAACTGTCCCGAAGCAATCGCTAAAGCCTTTGCGATTTCCGTTCGAATCCGATCGTTCTTGTAGGAATACCAAAGAAGGTGATCCAGTTGGTGACGAGTTAGTCCTTCGCTCTTCTCACGAATCAGGTCGAAAATGGGAAGAAAGTCCACGTAAGAAAGGCTTTCAAAGGCTTTCAATGTTTTTAGCGATGTCGGAATTTGATAGAAAGCCAAATAGTAAGGCATCACGGACCGAACAACGGAATCATTGATGGTGTAATCGTCCTGATGAAAAATCCATTCGTTCAAGTAACGGCAGACCTTGCTGGACAAGCTTTTTTCTTCGCGGAAGCCTTGATTTGTCAGGTAGGAGACGATGTCATCGACGAGCCGGGGCTTGCCTTCCTGAAGCCTAGCCAAGAAATGCCGGTTCTCGTCAACACAGTACTTCGCCAAAGCCTTCACCACTTCATCTTTGGAACGGGTGCTATTTTCGATGACGATGTTCTTGATGATTTTGGAGTAGGCATCCTCGGTGAGTTCGCCTTCCTCAGAGCAAGATTTAAAGGCGTGATATCCTTTGGGAGTGTAGTCAGGATCGACCGCTAAGACCTTTTCAACGAGGTCTGAATTCGCTTGGGTCAGTTTCACCATGAGATAGGCATCTGTTTCTAATGAAGATAAGGCCGGAGGAACGTCGAGCAGTATCTCCTCTTCAAAGGAAGAAAATTGGGGCATGACCGCTTTTTTAAAAGAGGGCGGAACGGAAATGGCTTGGGCATGAACAGGCATAACCGAATGCTTGATGCTTTTATCTCGGTTCAAGACCAAACGATGGTCTCTCAAAGAAACTTGCTCAATAAAATATCCCGTTTCTTCGATCCTGGAGGGCAAGGAGTAAGGAGCACTCGGAGCCCAATAAGCCCGATACTTATAGGCCGAGGGGCAAAGCTTGTCTCCGATTAGGTGCTCGATGTCTTCAAAAGACAGAACGATCCGTTCTTCCGTTTGATGCTGTAAATAAGAGAACAGGCTAACAAATTTATCCATAAGAAACCGCCTCAGTCTTTGCAAAAAGTATACCAGTTTATCGCCGTCTTTAAAATTGAAGCCTGAAGAGCACGACGCCTGCCTTCATCAGGCAACCGCTAATGGCGCCGAAGCAGGAAAAAGCGTCAATTCGATCGTCTGGAAACCTCGGGCCCTTTTTGATATAGTTCTTTCTTATGAAAAAACCTATGAATCGCCGAACCAAGAAATACTTGATCATCGGCATCGTCGAAGCCGTGATCTTGCTTTCTTGTGTCGCTTCCGCTTTCTCCGGGGATGGCCAAAGCGTTCCGCCTTTGCTGATCGTCTTTTTGGTTATTGGGATTCTCATAAACGCCATCTACATCTTCTTCCATACTCCCTTCATGAAAGGGAAAGTTGGCGAGAAGGTAACTTCTTGGAGACTCAAACAGGCAAAATGCCAAAAGTCCATCGTGATTGATAATGTCATCATTCCTGGGGACAACAACCGGACTTCTCAAATCGACCACATCCTGGTTTCGACCAAGGGGATCTTCGTCGTTGAAACCAAAAACTTTGTGGGCAAAGTCTACGGCCGCGAGGAGGATCAAGAATGGCTCCAAGTCTTGAAGCACGGCCAAGTCAAAAATAAGTTCTATTCCCCGGTGAAACAAAACCTCACCCACGTCTATCGCTTGAAAGAACTCTTAGGCTACGATGGGCGTATTAATTCCTGCGTTGTCTTCGTTCAAGCCGATATCGATGATGTCAAAGCCACCGTCTACACACCTTGGAGCCTCAAAGAGGCCATCAACAAGGATAAAGAAGGCGTTCTTTCTTCAGAGCAAGTCGATACCTATGCCAAAAAGATCCAAGAAT
>MVZL01000077.1 GCA_002068375.1 Tenericutes bacterium ADurb.BinA155 | reverse complement strand
TGGGGAATTCGGAAAATAGCGAGCAAAAGCTCAGGAGGACGTATCAATGAAAATTAATCCCGAAGTGGCCAAGGCCTTAAAACAAGGGCAGCCCGTTGTGGCGTTAGAGAGCACGATTATTTCTCATGGAATGCCCTATCCTCGGAACGTGGAGACGGCCATGCTCGTCGAAAAGACCGTCCGTGAGAACGGAGCGATCCCGGCGACGATCGGGATCATCGATGGCGAAATCACCATTGGCATGACTCCGGATGAAATCGAAGTTTTCGGCAAGCGCGGTGGCATCACCAAAGTCAGCAAACGCGATCTTCCGATCGTGGTGGCGAAGAAGCTTTGGGGCGCGACCACGGTTTCCGCAACGATGCTCTGCGCCAAAATGGCTGGGATCGAAGTCTTCGTGACCGGGGGGATCGGCGGCGTTCACCGCGGGGCCGAAACGACTTGGGATGTCTCCCGGGATTTAAAGGAACTCGGCGAGACTCCGGTGACGGTCGTTTGCTCGGGCGCCAAAGCGATTCTCGATATCAAAAAGACCCTCGAATATTTGGAGACCGAAGGTGTGACCGTCCTAAGTAACGGGGCCAATACCTTCGCCAATTTCTATAGCGTCTCTTCCTCGGATCCAGTCGATGCCGTCTTCCATAATCCTAAGGAAGCCGCGGCCATCATCAAAGCAAAGCGTGACTTAAACTTAAGTGGTGGTATCCTCATTTCGAATCCGATTCCCGCGGAGTACGCCCTCCCGCACGATTACATCGATAAGATTGTCGATGATGCGTGCGCGGAAGCTTCCGCCGCCGGAATCAAAGGCAAGGACGTGACGCCGTTCTTACTTAAAAAGATCGTTGAGCTGACCGGCGGGAAATCCCTGGAAGCCAACATCCACTTAGTGACCAATAACGCCAAAGTCGGCGCGCAAATCGCTAAGGAATATGCCCTATTACGTCACGGAAAGGAGGAAGTATGACCACCGAAGCAAAATTCAAATATGCCTTGAAAGAGATGATGCTTTCTCTGCCGCTTGAGCAGATCAACGTCACCACCCTTTGCGATAAATGCGGTTGCCATCGCCAAACCTTCTATTACCATTACCAGGACATCTACGATTTGATCGCCGCGATCTTCTTGAACGAGGATCTTGAAGCGCTCGATAAGGCCAAGACATCCAAAGAAGCCCTCTACGCCTTCCTCAATTACGCCAAAGAGAACTTCGTCTTTTTCCGTTCGACCTATAACTCGGCGGCCCACGACCTCCCCGATGACTTCATCTATGGCAAACTCATGAGCAAGCTCCTCACGATCTTCTCGGCCGATAAGAAAAACCTTGGGCTAAAACTTGAGGAATGCCGGACCTTAGCTCGCCGCTACTCCCGGATTGTGTCCGATGAATTTGGCTATTGTTTTAAGGATGCGAAGCTAACTCCAGAGAAGTTCCAACGTGAGATGAGTGTTTTCATCGAAAAGTCGCAGACGGTATTGCTCCCGACTTTAATCGCCATGTCGAAAGGAGAAGCCAAATGATTGATTTCACCTTCACCTCCCCCACGAAAATTGTTTTTGGTCATGGGGCCGAAGCCAAAGTCGGGACTCTGCTCAAAGACTATGGATTCCAGCATGTCCTCCTCGTTTATGGATCCAGCTCAATCAAACTCAGCGGTCTCTATGATAAAGTCATCGCTTATTTGGATAACGCTAAAATCCGTCATGATGAGATTTCGGGCGTGCGGGCCAATCCTTCGAAAGCTTTAGTGATTGAAGGAGTGGGCTTAGCAAAACACAAAGGGGCCGATTGCATCTTAGCGGTCGGGGGCGGTTCCGTCATCGACACCGCCAAAGCGATCGGGGTTGGTGTCTATTACGATGGCGATCCCTTCGATTTCAACCTGCATAAGGTCGTTCCCAAAAAGAGCCTACCCGTGGGCGTGATATTGACCATTGCTTCCGCGGGGTCCGAACTTTCGAATTCTTGCGTGATTTCCGATGATACCCTTCAAGTGAAACAAGGTTTCAATTCCGATTTGGTTCGCCCGTTATTCGCGATTGAGGATCCGGAACTCACCTATAGCGTTCCTGCCTATCAGACCGCCTGCGGCATCGCCGATATCATGATGCATTCGCTCGAGCGTTATTTCGCGGAGAGCGACGAGATGCAACTTTGCGATGAGTGGGCGCTTGATCTCATTAAAAATACGATGATTGCGGGTCAAAAAGCTTTGAAGGATCCGCACGATTACGAAGCGAGAGCCGCTTTGATGCTCGACTCTTCTTTATCCCATAATGGCTTAACCGGATTAGGGAAACCTTTCCAGTTCGTCGTCCATCCGCTTGAGCACGCCCTCAGCGGTTATCGTCCAAGCATTACCCATGGAGCCGGGGTGGCCCTTCTTTATCCCGCGTGGGCGAGCTATGTTTATAAACGGGAACCCCATAAGTTCGCTCATTTGGCAAAGGCCCTCTTCAAGATTAAGGGGACGGACGAGGAACAAGTTGCTATAATGGGTATCGACTCGATGCGAAAGTTCTTCGCTTCGATCGGAATGCCCACGACGTTTGAAGAGGTGGGCCTCAGCAAAAAAGATCTGCCTAACTTAGTCCGTCTAGCAAGTGGTAACGGAACACGTGTGATTGGCTGTTACCCCCAATCACTAGAGGCTAAGGATATCGAAGCGATTTATGCTTCCCTTGTCCGCTAAGGAGGGTTTTCAATGAAAAAGAACGATTTCGCCGCCTTTATCGTCTACGTTCTGATGTTCGCGTTAGCGATGCTGATCGGATTTTTGGTGATCCGCGGCATTGTTTCCGAAGCGAACAGTTGGGGCATCAAGAACGCGATTCTCTTGGTGATTCTTTCAGTCATCGTTGGCGTGATCTTCAACGCGCTGCTTCTCGAATTCGGGCATTTGCTCGGAGCGAAAGCGGGGGGCTACACCATTTCGATGTGGTGCCTCTTCGGCTTGGCCTTCAAAAAACAGCCTAATGGCAAGTTCAAATTCACCATCTCCAGTTTCGATGGTCTTACTGGCGAGACGAGAGTGGTGCCGAAAGACGTCAAAAAGTCTTCGCTTTCCGCCTATATCGTTTTCCCGCTTCTAGGCTTCCTCCTCGAAATCATCGGCTGCGTAATTCTGATGGCCTTTGCGGAACGGGATAAGAATACCTCCGGTACCGCTTCTGCCATTGGCTGGATGTACCTTTCCGCAATCGTCTTTATGACGGTCGGAGGCATGATCTATCTTTATGATATCTTCCCGGCTCATCTCGATGCCGAGACCGATGGCTATCGGATGACGATCCTCAACAAACCGATCAACCGCGAAGCCTATAACCAGATGCTGATCGCCCGGAATCGGACCGACAATCATTTGGCCCCTCTGCCGGCTCCGGTCTACGATGACGTGACGGACTTCACCTGGAGTCTCAATGTTCTCGCGGTTTATGATGCGATCTTACGTGAGAAGTACATCGAAGCGATCAAAATCGTTCAGCGGACTCTCGATACTTCGGAACGGGTCAGCCAAGCGACCAAAGACGAAGCGATGGCCATGAAGCTCTCGATCGTCTTGCTCACCTTAAAACGGGATGATGGCAAGATCTATTACGACGAGAACTGCAACAATGAACAGCGGAAATACATCGCGACCTTGCCGGACGTCGTGACCGCGCGGTGCTATATCCTCATTTCGGGTGTTCTTGACGGCAACCAAAACGAAACCAATTACGCGATCGATAAACTCGATAAGCTTTTGAAAAAAGTCCCGGACGTCGCAAAGCCGGGCGAACTGAAACTTTTGAACCTCTCGCTCACTCGAGTGAAGACCCTGCACCCCGATTGGACTCTCGATAACGTGGTGGCCTTGATGCTCGCCCCAAATGCTCCGGCGGAAAAGGCAGAAGATTCTGCAGCCAGCAAGCCCGCACCCGCGGCCGAAGCGAAAGCGGCCGAAGCTAAACCCGCCGAGTCCAAGCCTGAAGAAAAGCCTGTCGATCCGCCTCATTCTGATAAGTAATGTTGATTCTAAACCACCTGCGGGAATTCCCGAACAGGTGGTTTTTTAACCTAGTTTGCACGACTAGGTGGACTCTTTTAGAATATGCCCATTGAGGTAAACTTATGAACCCTGTTGTGATCTTCTCCGACTCCACGATTGACCTCACGCCCGCCGACTATAAAAAGTATCAAATTCAAGTGGTTCCGCTCATCGTGAATCTCGAAGGGAAAGACTATTTTGATGGGGTGAGCATCACGCCCGATCAGATTTATGCTTCCGTAGAAAAAACGGGTCATTTGCCGGCGACGGCTGCGGTGGGGCCAGAACGGCTTAAAGAAGCCTATGAACCCTGGATCAAGAAGGGTTATGACGTTGTTTTTGTCGGGATTGGCGCTGCCTTATCCGGGACGGTCCAAGCCTCCCATATCGCCGCCGGGGAATTCCCGGAAGGCCGGGTCCACACCTGCGATAGCCAAAACCTTTCAAGCGCGTCTGGTCTATTAGCGATCAAAGCCTGCGAGCTTCGCGACCAAGGAAAATCGGCCGCGGAGATTGAACAAACCATCAATGCCTTGGCGCCTTTCGTTTCCGCCCAGTTTGGGGTCGAGCGGCTGGACTATCTGAATAAAGGCGGCCGTTGCAGCAGCTTGGCTCTTGTCATGGGAACCTTACTCCATATCCATCCGGTTCTTAAAGTCGTTGATGGGAAACTCATCATCTACAAAAAGCCCCGGGGCCGGAGTGAAGCGTTCTATGATGAGATGCTTGATATCATTAAATCCGATATGCCAAATGTCGACCAGGACGTGGTGATGGTGACCCATGCGGGAATTGGCCAAGAGGCGATTGACTACATCGTTTCGCGTTTAGGCAAAATCGTGAAGCCTAGCTGCATCCATGTGACACGGGCGGGCGCGGTCATCTCCAGCCATTGCGGCTTTGGGACGATTGGCATTCTCTATCTCAAGACGAAATAACAGCAAAAAGAAAGGACCCCGGTATCCGTTAGACGGAAGAGCGAGGTCCTTTTTTGTCTGGATTTACTTGCCGCCAATCGCCATCGATTTGATGTAGGCGTCCGCGCAGCTGATGGCCGAATCCTTCAGCTCAACCGCGTTATCGAAGCCTTTCAGATCTTGGAACATCTTGAGGAGGTTGCCACTTAAGGTGATAAGGTTTAACGGTTCCGCGACTTTGCCATCGCGGATCATGAAGCCTTGGGCTTGGCAGGAGAAGTCTCCGCTTTGCTCATTCATCCCGGTGCCTAAGCCGGCGATATCGGTGATGAAGACCCCTTCTTTGATCGGAGAAGCGAGCTCCTCAAAGCTTTGTTTGCCTGGCTTAACGAAGACGTTGGAGAAGCCCACGCCGATCTTGGCGCCTTCCCAGACGCCATTGCCGGTCGATTGAACTCCATCTTTCTTCGCGGTTTCGCGGTTGTAGAAGTAGGTTTGGAGAACCCCTTTCTTGATGATGGCCTTGTTATACGTCGCAACGCCTTCATCGTCGAAATAGCTGAAATAGATGTTTTTCTCGAGCGGTTTCTCTTCGATCGTCAGCTTCTTCGAGGCGATTTGCTGCCCCAATTTGCCGATGAGGAAGGAAGACTTCCGCTGGACTTCGTCGCTGCTGGCGGAACCCAGATAATAGTTCACGAGCGAAGCGACGATATCGCTATGGAGAATCGTCGGGTAGTTGCCAGAGGCGCACTGGACGCCCCCAAACTTCGCGATGGTCTTCCGTCCGATCTTTTCGATGAGGGCTTTCGGGTCGAACTTGTTGAAGTCGTTGTCGCCGAAGAACTCATAATCGGTCTTAATCTCATCGCCTTGTTTTCCTTCAGCCGCGCCGACGAAGTAATAGTAGTTGCTCTTCTGCTTCAGCTTTAAGCCGAACGAATTGTAGAACTCGGAAGCGATTTCCTTTTCCGAATAATCGACTTCTTCGACTTCGATGATCCGTTTATCGTAGGCGAATAATCCGTCTTCGATTTGGTGGAGCATGGCGATCTTCTTTTCGACCGGGATCAGCCCTAATTCCTTATTGAAGACGTTCTTTTTGTGGTATTTCTCGCTGCCCTTAAAGAGCTCCGCGGTCCCTTCCTTTTCGCTGGTTGAGGCGGTCAAAATGATTTGATCGACCAAGAAAGC
>MVZL01000076.1 GCA_002068375.1 Tenericutes bacterium ADurb.BinA155 | reverse complement strand
GCCTTTCCGTAACCAATGCAGTGCCGAGGAACTTTGGATCATTTTCGAAGTGAAACGGCTGGGCGATCTTTTTGAGAAGACGTTTTTCTCGGTTTATCCGAGTGCGAAGAGTATCGTCTTTAATCCAACGGTGGATTGGATGGGCCCCGGGAGCGGAGCGAACAACAGCGTTCTTTTGGATGGAAGCCTCATTGACTTCAAGATCGGTTCTCGTTTTTCGCTAGGGATACTGTCGAAGTACGAAGCCCAACTTTGGGGGAACTTCCTCTTTGAGGCCTTTAAGGCGGACAAGGAGAAACGGCCTATCGCCATTAACCGTTCCCTCGACCTCTATCTCGCTCGGTGCGGGGCCTTCTTGAGCTTGGACATCACCAAAATTGGTCTTGATTACATCAACGTCTGCGCGGCGAGACTGCACGAACTCATGGACTAGAAGAAAATGGGGGGCTTCATCGGAGGCCCCCCTCAAAACACAAGAAAGGAAAAACGACAATGAATATCTATGAAAAGGCAGGAGCTTTCGCGAGTTTTGCTGGAGGGGTGATGATGCTTTGTGGCTACATCCCCCTTGGGCAATATTACGTGGAGTATTGGTCGAGTTCCTGGGCGGAACGGGACCAGATGATCGCAGGCTTTCGGGCTTTGTCTATCAGCGGGACCATCATCCTTCTTTTAGGCGCGGCCCTCTTCCTCTATGGGATTATCTATGCGGAGGCAGAGAAAAAGGCCAAAGCCAAAACGACCGAGCCCCTTCAATAATCGTGAGGTTGCTTTAGGCCTTGATCGAAATCAAACCCGTGGAATCTTGCTGCAGTTTGCTCGCAGGCTCCGCCATCACGTAACGTAAACAAATCGCGAGGTGATTCCGCGTCTTTTCCTTTAAGGCCGAAAGGCCAAAAAGCAAACTGATCTGTTTGAGAAGATCGTCAAAAGTCATTGAACCTTGAAGGCTGATGATGTCGAAAGCAACTGCCCCGAGCTCCTGATAAGGAAGGTCGGTCATGCTGCGATCGGCCCCGGTCCGATAAGTGGAATAGGCGTGGAGCTCTTCGGCCGAAGGCCAGTAATAGGTTTCATCATCATAGGACTGGTAGGTGAAGGAACGGAGGCCATAGGTGATCTCGTCGGCAATGCGGTTACCGATCCGGCCGATATTCATCACTTCGCGGTAACGCTTCTCGACCATGCTCCGCGAGATCGGCCATTCGGTTTCCACGATCAAAGCGGCGACGTTATCGCCAACATAACGGGTCCGTTGATAGTACTGATATTCCCGTTTGTTCGGATATTTTTCGGCTTCGGTCAGTTCCTTTTTCTGAAAGATGATGGAGATGTCGACCGGAGCGGATCCGCTCGGCGTTGGGGTGGGATCAGCAGGCTTTCCGGCTTCTTTTAAAGCATCGAGCACCCGCTTCACGACGATATCCTTATGATCGAAATATTCGACCGACCAAACATGGAGCAATTTCCAATGGAGCCGGTTCAGCATTTCCGGTTCAACCACGTTGCGGTCGCGGCAGGTCGCCGCTTCGGCGTAGCTCTTCGAATCGAAAATCACGCCTAAAGCGTAAACCCCCGGATTCTTGGGATCTTTGATTCCTAAGTCGACTCGGAAAGAGGAAGAGCCGATATTGAGATCGACCTTGAGGCCTTTTTTCCGGAGATCTTCCGCCAAGAAATCGGCGATTCCGGTTTGAGCGGAGTAGACGGTTCCGGTGCTGGAATTGGTTAAAGTCGTCACGCCGTTTTTGGCGTAGCGTAAGAACGAACGGAGAAATTCGGCCCCTTCGTTTTTCGCTTGTTCGGCTCGAATGTCTTCGGGCTGGGTCGAAGCAAAAACAATCATCTCTTCCCGGGCCCGGCTCACCGCGACATTGAGGCGGCGTTCGCCCCGTTCCCGCGATAGCGGCCCGAAGTTCAAAACCATGGTCTTTGTTTTGGGGTCAGGGCCAAAGCAAATCGAGAAAAGGATGACGTCTCTTTCATCGCCCTGAACGTTTTCGAGGTTTTTCACAAAGATCGTCTCGCCCCCGGGCTGGGTATTGAGGTCCGGATGAGAATAGACCTGCTTATCCAGCAAATCTTGGACGAGGTCCTGCTGCTTTTCGTTGAAGGTGATAATCCCGATGCTCTTTTTCGAAAGAACGGGGTCCTTCAGCCGGCGCGAGACTTCGGCGACGATCGCGTTAGCTTCGTCTTTGTTGATGCCCTTGCCCTTTTCGTAGTTCCCTCCGACGTAGCGGAAGGAAACATTGCTGATCTGGTTGGTCGGGGAAGGGAAGGTCAATAAGGAGTTATCGTAGAAGCGGTTATTGCTGAAAGCGATCAAAGATTCGTGATTGCTCCGGTAGTGGCAGTTCAGTCGGATCCGCGGCAAATGAAGAGCGATGCAGTCATCGAGGAAACTTTCGAGATCATCATAAGCGAGATCATCGTTATCTTCTTCGTCGTCCCCGCCCCCAATCGTCGCGGCAAAGAAGTTCGTCGGCGGCATCTGCTGCTGGTCGCCCGCCACGATCACGCTCTTGCCCCGCGCGACCGGTCCGATCGCTTCGCTTGTTTGGATCTGCGAAGCCTCATCGAAAACAACGGTATCAAATTGATGCTTGCCGGGTTCGAGGTATTGGCTCACCGCGAGAGGCGACATCAAGAAGCAAGGGCAGATCGAATGAATGAGGGAACCAAACTCTTCGAAGATCCCGCGAAGACTCTTGCCGCGGCCCCCGTTGGCGCAGAGGTGATTGAGCTGATAAATCTGGGTGGAGGAAGCGTAGGAAGTCGAGGCCGAAGGATAATTGGCGGTGACCCGGGCCGCGGTCTCTTGGATCGTGAGGATGTTGAATTTTTGGATTTCTTCTTTGTAGAAAGCGATCTCTTGATCGGTCGTGATCGCCGAAAGGTTCGTGAGATTTTCTTCGGAAAGGCCTAACGCCACGATCTCGTAGAACAAGGCCGCCTGATAGCAGGGGGTCAGCTCCTCTTCGGAGATTCGGCCCTTCTTATAATCCGTTAACACGCTTGAAGGGACCGACTTCCCGGTTTCATCAAGGCAATTAAGGAATGTGGCCCATTCGCCTAAAGCGCCGCTATGATCGATGGCTTTCTTTAAGGAAGCAAGGTGCATAGCGACATAATCATCGCCATCTTCATCCGCGAAGAAATCAAAGGAGTCGGATTGCTTGAGCGCGAGATTCGCGGCCGTGAACTCCGCTTTCTTTTCTAAGAAGGAAGCGATCGGAGTATCAAAGAGAACCGCCGGGTTCTTTCCTAAGTCTTTGAAGAAGCCCCAGGTCTTTTCTAAGGAGGCGTTCTTCGGCGCTAATCCGATCAAAGTTTGATGGAGGGTGAAGGTGTTTTGGACGGCCGCGTTATCTTTAGCGATCGCTTCAACCGTCTTATTCTCTTCTTCCGGATAGACGAAGCGGATAAAGGAATCGGCTTCCCCTAATTGTTTCCGGGCTAGCGCGATATCGCTTAAAGCCGCCAAATCTCCTTTTAAGGCCTTGCTCCGCAGTACCTTCTTATTGAGGGCATAGGGCTTCAAGGCTTTTTGGAGATCCGCGAGGAGCTTCCAACGTTTGAAGAAGTGGGATCCATTCGCGGCTTCGTAGGTTTGATTTAGCGAAGCGGGATCTAAGGTTAAGACTTCCGGTTTAAAGGATAGCAAGAGCTCATTTTTCTTACTCACGCAGCGTTTGGCGAGTTCTAAGTAAGTCGCGATCGCCTCGTGCTTCGCGATGAACTCCTCATTTGAGAGATAAGAATAGTTGATGTTGGGATCCTTCCGGATCGAAAGGAAGGCTTGTTCCAGCAAGTTCAGGTTGGCTTGGCTGGCGAGGAGGTTAGCAAAGGTTTCGTGGAATAAGCTAGCGATTGCCTCGGCATAGGAAGAACCGAGCGAGACGAAAGAGCTGAGCTTTGCGAGCAAGGCATCGCGTTTCACGATATCGTATTGGCGGTTCTGAAAAGGAATGAAGGGGTTCTTCGCGTAGGATCCGATGTTCTCGCCATAAGTCGCTAGTAAACTTAATTGTTTTAAGGCGGTTTGGTAACGTTCCAAAGTGAGGGGGCGGGCATAGTCTTCATCGATCCGGGTCCGCTGGGCATACTTTTCGACTTGGAGGTAGGAGACGATCGCTTGATAAATCGAAACGAAGAAGGAATGGGACTGGTGGAGCGATTGCAAAGTTTGATTCAGCTGGTCCCGTTTCTCTTCTAAGACTGCGGCTTCTTTTTCGTAATCGGCTGGATTCTGCCCTTGACCGAATTCGAGGGCTTGCTGGATCTGCGAAAGGACGTCCTTCTTGTTGGCTTTGGCCGAAGAAATCTGCAAGCAGAACCGCCCGAGCTTAAGCGCATCGAGCCGTTTCTTCACGACATCGAGGGCGACTTCCTTCTCTGCGACGAAAAGGACGCTCTTTTGATGGAACATGAAGTTCACGATCATGTTGGCGATCGTTTGGGACTTACCGGTGCCCGGCGGGCCATCGAGGACGAAGGATTCCCCGGCGGTGGAAGCGGCAATCGCTTCGATTTGGCTGGAGTCGGCCGGTAAAGGAATCGCTAAATCTTGAGGTTTAATCTTGGAATCGAGTTGATTCGGAAGAAGATTATCTTTGGGATCTTCCCATTCTTTTTGACCATGGACGAGTGAGGAGACGATCGGGTTTTTCAAAAACTCTTGGCGGTAATTCTTTAAGTCGCTCCACATGACGAAGTGAGCGAAGGAGAACATCGAGAGGCAAACGAAATTGTCGAGGATCGCCCAGCCCTTCTTCGAATAGATTTTGGCTCGGATGGTGTTGTAGATCTTTTGGAGGTCAATCTCGGTGTCTTTGTCCGAGAAGAGGTTATCGAATTCCGAGAAATCGAGTCCGAGGTTTTGTTTAAAGTATTCAAAAGCGGTGGTGTTGAACTGAACCCCATCGAGATCGAGTTCTAATTGATAATATGGTCCGGTTCGGCGCCGGGGGAGACTGGCGGGAATAAGGAGAATCGGGGAAGTTAAGGACATTTTCCCGACCTCGGCCGCTTTATCGTTATCAAACCAGCGAATCGCTCCGACGGTGAGGAACAAGGGGTTGCAACCGCTCTCTTCGATTTCGGTATTGGCTTTCCGGGAAAGGGCGATCAAATTACGATCAGGCATCCCATTCGCGGAAGCGACATAGAACTGCTTGTTCCGTAAGGCGAGGGCGAGGTCAGCGGAATCCGCTTTGTTCGTCTCATAGGCGATGAAGCGGGGATCATGGACCGGCTCGCTATTTTGGGGAAGCAGGGTAAAAGAGTTCGCTTCCTGAAGCTTCGCAAATAAGGAGACCGCATCGGCACAAAGGATTTGGCAGTTGCCGCCGCCGAGGTGGAGATTGATCAAATTATTCCTAAGATTGAGATCGAGCAATTTCTCTTCCCAGAGATCAAACTTGCTCTTGGCGTTTCCGGCCTTTGCTTCGATGAGCCCCTGGTCATGGTCGCTGATCCGTTCATTGGTGTAATCGTCATTTCCGTTCACATCAAAAGTGATCTGGCTTTGGCCATTCACGTTATGGACTGTCGGGATCGGACGGAGGCCTTCTTTACGGCAACGGACCACGTCGAGCGCGTATAAGAAAGGATCGGCTTCTTGAAGGGCGTGGTAGCCATTCTCTTTCGATTGAGCAAAGTTCGTGAAATTGCCGGCCGCGGCATCGACCGAATTGAAGAGGAAGATCTTGTCGCATCCGGTGGAGGCGTAATTGAGGACCTTGGTCGAATTATCCTCGAGTCCGCTTGGGAAGTTCTCTTCGTTCAGCCAGCAGCCGTTGAAGGCGTGACCATTGATGACGACGATCAAAGGATTGAGGCCAACGTTTTCCATGACGCTGGCAAAAAGAATCGCGAAGTCGATGCAGGTGCCGGTCTTCTCGGAAAGGACGGTATGGGGGAGCCGGATCCGCTGGAAAGTCTTCTCAAAGCTCGCGGGTGGGTTGCTGTAATGAATGCCTTCGTCTTTGATCGCTAAGAAAATCGCGTCAAGTTCTTCGACGATCTTGTCGGGATCTTCAAACTGGTAACCGGCAAAGGCGGAGCGATGGTATTTTTCTTCGAGCTTTTTCGCCGCTTTGTCGGCGAGTTCCCGGACCAAATCGTCATTCGGAGTCACAAAGCAAACGAGGATCTC
>MVZL01000075.1 GCA_002068375.1 Tenericutes bacterium ADurb.BinA155 | reverse complement strand
TCCAAAGCAAAAATCCTTGGCTCACTTCCCTTTTTGCCCTCATTAGCGTCGTGACCTATGCCGGAATCATCATTCCCTTGGCCTCGCTTCAATTGCTTTCGAGCGATCCCGACATCAATAACGTCTATGCCGTTTGCGATGCGACGGTCCATCCGGGTTATACCGTCTTAGCGGTGGCTCTCGTCTTCCTCGTCACTTATTTCGGGGCGTTTCTTTACCTCTTCCTCCAGAAAAAAGCCCAGTCTCCGCGAGAAAAACAAGCCTAAGCGCTTTTCCGCTTCCTTTTCCTAGGCCGCTACCTTATAATCGTGCGGCTATGAAGAAATCGATTTTCTTCGGTTTATTGGCCGCCACCGTCGCTGGGGTGAACGTGCCGCTAAGCATCTACCTTATTTCCTTAGGGGCCGCCCCGGTATTTTTGGCCGCGATCACCTATTTGGCCATGGGGGTCTTCACCGGACTCCTATTTCTTATTCTTCGCCTCCTTAAAAAAGACAAAGACCCGCTTCTTGCCGGGTGGGATTGGCTGATTCTCGGTTTCATCAACACCCTCGATACCGCGGCGAACATCATGCTCTTTTTAGGGCTGGCGGTCCTTAATGGCGCGACCGCTTCCTTGCTTCAAAGCTTTGAAGTCGTGGCAACCGCCTTAATCGCCTACGTTCTCTTCAAAGAACGTTTATCCTGGCGGCTCATCCTCGCGATCCTCATGGTGGTGGGGGCTTCGGTCCTCCTCAGCTTCAATCCCAGCGAGAACTTCGCTTTTGAACCGGCTTCCCTCCTCATTTTAGGAACCACGATTTGCTGGGGGCTCACCAATAACCTCGGAAAGAAACTTTCGAACAAGGATCCCTTTGAATACGGGATGATGAAAGGGCTTGGAGCCGGCGTGATCATTGGCATCATCGCGGCGATTTTAGGCCAGTGGGGGAGCGATTATCGCGTCTATCTCGTCGGCTTCCTCGATGGGGCGGTGGCCTATGGGCTTTCGAACCTCCTCTTTGTCCTCTGCCTCCGCAAACTATCGGCTAGTTTAGGGACCGCCCTTTATTCGGCGAACCCTTTTATCGGCGCCCTCTTCGCCCTGATCTTTTATTTCGAAGAACCGACATGGAATTTCTACGTGGCGCTTAGCCTGCTGGTTTTAGGCGAAGTCTTGGCGGCCTACGATGGGATCCGCCAGGAAAAAGAAGAAGCCCGCATCACCGCCAAGCCTTCTTAAACCTTTATACTAATGAGGATGAAAAAGTATTTGCCTGCCTCCACGGTTAATCTCCAAAAGGCCCGGTTGCTTTCTTTATCCTTATGGGGAAGAGAAGCCGCGAAAACATTCACCCCCGAAGAGTTCGAAGCGATTGCTGGCGGGCAAGGTAAGCCCACCGGTTCCCTCGTTTATGAAGTTGACCATGGCTTTCATCTTGTTTTAAATGATCTTGCGGAGACGGCCTTTTTGGCCCAAATCACCTCCACGGGGTTCGCGCTTCGGATCCGAGGCCAAACGAAAGCGATTCCCTACATCAAGCCTTGGGCCCATAACCCCGCCCCGTATTATCCCGACTTTATTCTCTACACCTACGAACACCAGATCGCCTTCGTGGAGATCAAATCGATCCTGGGGATGTGCCAAGACGAGAACATCGCGAAGTTCTCCTATCTCTATTCCTATTGCCAAAAGAATGGCTTTCTTTGCGGTTTCTTCGATTCCGAAGGCTATAGCGTTTCCGATTATCTCTCCTTGCCCGAGCAAGAAGACCCGGCGATCGTCGCAAGCTTCTATCGGAGCTATGAGACGCTAGGAGGTTTCAATAACGCCGCACTTGAGGCCTTATGCGCGGAGTTTAAGAAACGGAAGCCCCACGAGATCAAACGCCTGGTTTCCGCTTTGGTTCTCCTCGACCCGGAATGCAGCGACCGGTACTGCCACGATTCGCCTTATCTCCTCAACGCCGTCAAAGTCCCGGAGCCTCTTCCCTTTAAACGCTTCTAAGCATATCGCTTCATCTTTTTCTTCGACGCCTATAAAGTTAAAGAGCAAAGGAGGACAACATCATGTCCCTACTCCAGCATCAAGTAAAAGGTCTTAAAGGCGAACCCATCGATTTGGCTCAATACCAAGGCCAAGTCGTCCTCATTGTGAACACCGCGACCAAGTGTGGCTTCACCCCGCAATATAAGGGCTTAGAGGAACTCTATCAGAAGTACAAAGCCAAAGGCTTCGTGATCCTCGATTTCCCCTGCAACCAATTCTTCCATCAGGCTCCGGGGGAAAACGAAGAGATTCACGATTTCTGCACCCTCCGCTATAAAACGAGCTTCCCTCAATTCGGAAAGATCGAGGTCAATGGCAAAAAGGCCGACCCCCTGTATCAGGAATTGACCGATAAGAAAGCGAGTAAGTTCGGGGGACGGATCCCTTGGAACTTCACGAAGTTCCTCTTAAATCGTAATGGCGAAGTGGTGGGGCGTTTCGCTCCGCCGGTCACCCCCGAAGAGATCGCTCCGGAAATCGAAAAGCTCCTCTAAAAGAAAATGAGCCTAGCGGCAAGTGCTAGGCTTTTTTCATCAAGATTCGCCACCGTGAGAATTGGGATCGCGCGAATCGATCGCGACCGCTTCGGAAACGACATGAGGGTCGTTGATTTTCGCAAAGGCGCGGGGCGTGATGATAAGAATCGCGACGAGATAAGCTAAGTCGGTCAAGATCCACGAGATCGGGAAGACGGCGTAAAGCCAGGCGACGGTGTGGAAGAAGCCCCCAAAATAGGCCGAGGGGAAGAACCACGTTAAGAAGATGATCCGGGAAATGGTGCAGCCGCATAAGGTGATGATCGCCGGCGGAGTGCTATAACGCATCCCCCGAAGATAACCCGAGCAGACGTCCATAATCCCATCGAGGAAATAAGAGATCGCTAAGACCAGTAAACGTTCATAGCCGGCGGGAATCGCTTGCTCTTGGTAAATCCCTTTCTGGGGGTCATCGCGGATGAAGATCGAAAGAAGCGGTTTACCAAAGCCGATCGCGGCCCCAGCAGTGATCACCCAGAAAATCATCATCCAAATCTGACAATACCAGAAGACTTTGCGGATGTGACTCCGGTTATGAGCCCCATAGTTTTGGGAGACAAAAGCGACGCAAGCGGAAGCGACCGCATCGATCATCGCATAGATGTAGCCTTCGATGTTGCCTGAGGCCGAAGAGCCCGCCACGATGTTGTTATTATCAATCACGACGTTATTGATCGTTTCGCTTGAGATCGAATACAGCGAAGACTGAATGAGGACGTTCGGAATCGAGAAGGCTAAGCCTTGGAAGCCGGCGGGCAAACCGATTTTGATGATTTCGAAGAAGGATTCGCGGTCGAAACGGAATTCTTTCCAATGGAACTGGATGTAGCCTTTCTTATTTAGGGCAAGCACCATCCAAGAAAGAATGGCGGATACCGCTTCGCAAAGGACGGTCGCCCATGCGACGCCGCGGACATCCCAGCGGCAATAGTAGACGAAGATGAAGTCAAACAGAACGTTGATGAGGCCGGAGATAATCAAAATATAAAGCGGACGCCTCGAGTCGCCTAAAGCCCGCATGATCTGGGCGCAATAGTTGTAGACCATGAGGAAGGGGAGACCGATGAAGTAGATTTGAAGATAAGCGGTGGCGTTTTCGATGATCGAATCGTTTGTGCCCATCCATTGGAGGAAGTAACGGGAGAAAATCGCTCCGAAGATCCCGACGAGAATCCCGGTGATGACCGCGACGAGAAGCGACGTATGAAGGACTTTTTGGGCGTGCTCGCGGTGGCCGGCGCCTTTGGCGTTTCCAATCGCGACGTTCGCGCCTAAAGAAAGGCTCACGAAGACCGTGACGAGCAAGTTGATGAGGGCCCCGTTCGAGCCGACCGCGGACATTGAAGAACCTCCGCCGCCCCATTTGTTGACGGAATAGAGGTCGACCGAGGTATAAAGAAGCTGAAGAATCGAGGTGAAGGCCATCGGCAAAGCAAAAAGAGGAATCTTCCAGAAAAGATTCCCTTTGGTTAAATCCATCTCCGACTTAGCTTCCATAAAAGCTCCGATCGCGATTCTCACTCTTACGAGCGCGAGGTCATTGTAGACTTTTCCTTTAGGAAAACAACGAAAACGGACCCGTCTTTATCAAAGGCCCGATACCAAGGGTTTTATTTAGTGAATTCGTAAAGGCCAATCGACACGGCGTTATCGAGATTGAGCGAATCGATGAGGTCGCTATGCGGGATGATGAGCGGAGTCCCTAGTTGGAGATAAGAACGGTCAAGGCCGGTGGCTTCGTTACCGAAAATCAGGGCGAAGGGTTCTTCTTTTTTCACGTTTTTTAGCGGAGTGGTGGCTTGGAGCATAAAGGGGTAAAAATGATGCACGGGGTACGCCTTTTGGTAATCGCTAAAGGAATCGAAGAGTTCGAAATGGATATCGAATAAGGCCCCCATCGAAGCCCGGATGACTTTGGGATCAAAGATATCGCAGGCGGGTTTAACGATCGCAAGGTTTAATAAAGAGAACCCGGCCATCGCCCGAATGATCGTGCCAAGGTTTCCCATGTTGCTGGGATTCACGAGGACCACATGGTTCGCGTTAGGCTCAAGCGGAACGGAGTACTTCTTAAACTCCACGATCGCCATCACGTTATCTTTGTCGCTCAGGTCTTTAAAGATCCGGTCGTTATTCTCAATCACCGGGACCCCGGCGTCTTTAGCTAAGGCTAAAAGCTTTTCATAGGTTTCGTCATGGAGCTGCTTTGGCGAAATATAGAGGCGGGAGGCCGCTTCTTTTTTCCGTTTTAAGAGTTCGATGCTGAGGGTGGTGCCTAAGGTGTAGGAAACGTCCTCTTCTTTTTTGTATTTGAACATAACGACTCCTATTATCGTATTTTCTTGGCCCTTTTTGAAGAATTGAAGGCTATTAAAAGGTGGAGGTATCTTATGGATCCATCTTTTAGCGGCCCGATTAAAATCGGCCGCATCAATTCGAAAGTCGAACGGGCGTTAGGGCTAAGTTTAACCAGCGACGTCTCGGTTTATCTCGAGGAAAGGGACCTCAATCATCTCGCTTCGGCCCGTCCGAACGATTATCTGAAAACCATCGATGAAATCACGGGGATTTTGAAGCAACCTGATTATGTTCGTTACGAAGAAAGCAACGACACCATCCTCTATTTGAAAGAGTACATCAAAGGCGGCCTCTTCACCAAAGTCGCGGTCGAAATCCTCCATGAAGGCGAGCCGAAGCGGTGGCGGTTTTCCAAACTCTTCTGCTTAGGGGAAGAACTCACGAAAACCCTTAACGCGGCCAAACTCTTCGTCCGTCCGATAGAATCCTAAGGCCCTGGGGGCTTATAATGACCCCATATGGCGAAGCGCTGGATTTATTTTGCTCTCATGCTGATCGGGACCGGACTCATTATTTTTTCTTCGACCCGGACCGGGGCGGAGCATGATGAAGAAGGCGGCGTGATCATCACCTGGATCAACCAAACCTTTTTCGCGGGCAATTTGAGCGCGCAGGAGCAGACGAGCATCGTCGGGGTCGGGGCGAAGCTCCTTGGCCACTTTTGCCTCTTTATGCTGACGGGCTTATTCGCCTCGCTTTTCTTAGCGAGTTTCCCGAAACTTGGCATCGGTTCCTTTTGGATTCTTTTGGCCTATTCGATCGTGCTAGCTTCTCTAGGGGAAATCATCCAGATTTTCGCGGCGGGGCGTTCCCCAACCCTTCATGACGTCTTCCTCGATTTCACGGGATTTTGGTCGATTCTTCTTTTCAAGATCGTTTACCGAAAAGAACATCCGAAAAAAAGAATTTAAGTTTCCCCAATAAAAAGGGAACTTTCCTCTCTTTATAGGATAGTCGGGCTTCGATTTATGGGAGGAACCTTTTATGTTCAACAGCTTCTATAGTCTCTTCACCGGATGGTTTGCGTTTTTGATCATCTGCTTGGTCGCTTTAGCGATGGGCTTAATCTTGGCCTTGCTCTATAAGGTCACCAAAAAGAGCGAAATCTATAGCAAAGCCATGCCGTTTGCTTTGCTCTTACTTCCCTTAGCGATGTCCGCGGTCCTTGGCCTCATCAATCTTCGCAATAGCGAGATTGAGGCTTCCGATGCGGTTCGGGTCGGCTTAGTGGTCTCTTGCGGAATCGCT
>MVZL01000074.1 GCA_002068375.1 Tenericutes bacterium ADurb.BinA155 | reverse complement strand
GGATTCCGTGGATCCGCTTTGGTGCTCCGGTTTATACCATGCTATTCATTCTCACTTGGGTGGCCTTCCCGAGCATGAGGCAGAATCAAGTGTTCTTAGGGTTCCAGATGGCGATCTGCCTTTTCTTCTTCGATATGCTTTATACCGCGATTGCTTCCGCCATCTACGTGATGCCCTACGAAATGGCAGTCACGAATAAAGCCCGCTCACCTATCTTTATTTGGAAAATCGTTTTCTCGATCATTTCGACCGGTGTCCCGATGTTCGTCTCGGGCAAGTTAAATGAAATGCTGGTCGACATGGACCATTACATGGTCTTCTTCTGGATTATGTGTGGCCTTGGCATCGTCGCTGGTGTCGTCATCTTCGCCTCGACGTTCTTTTATAAAGAAAACGGCTATGTCAAAGAAGAAAAACAGCCGAAGTTCTGGGCTGGCTTATGGGCTTGCCTCAAGAACAAATCCTTCCTGCTCTTCGAAGTCATCTCCTTCACCGTCATCTTTGCGCAGGCGAACCTCATGAACGGCCTCACCGCCGCTTGGGCGATGTGGGGACCGGATTGGTTAGGGAAAGACCTCTCGCAATATATCTGCCTTGGCACCATGGTCGTCGGCGCAGCCGTCGGGGTGGTCTTCGATTCACTCACCCGTGAAAAGATCGGGGCGAAGAAACTCACCTTGCTCATGTGCGCGGCGATGGCGTTAGGTTGCTTCTTAGGGGCGTTCTTAGGCCGTTACTTCCCGGTGACCATCGCTGCCTTCTTCCTCATCGGCATCGGTTTCGCTGGGGGCATGTATCTGATTCCGGTCATCAATGGCGACGTCATCGATAAAGACGAAATGATGAATGGCTCCCGCCGCGAAGGCGTCTATGCTGGCGTGAACTCCTTGCTCACGAAGCCCGCTGCTTCGATCGCTCAGGTCGCTTATATGGGCATCTTGCAAGCCTATGGCCTTCAAGGTAGCGTCGACTCGGCCGGCCAAACTGTATACGATTGGGCCAATCAGGTCGTTGGGGTCAAAAATGGTTTCTTCATCGCTTGGATGCTAATCCCGGCCATCTTGCTCACCCTCAGCTTCCTCGCGATGATCTTCTTCCCGCTCGATGGAGCGAAATGGAATGAAGAGAAAGCGGTTCTGGCGAAACGGCACGAAGAAAAAGAAGCCGCATTCGAGCAAGAAGTCCTAAAGAAACAGGCCGAGGAAGCGAAAGCGAATTCCTAAGCCCGTCTCCCTTTATGCCGAGACAAAGTAGACTCGAAAGGGTCTACTTTTTCTTCACCAGATCGTAACTTTCTTGGCTGAGCTTATAGTAGGTATCCATCGGGGCGTCCGCGCTTAAGAGGAGGGTGATCCAGTATTTCTTGTTCATATGGTAAGCGAGGAAATAATGAACGTTATCAATGAGGGCGAGTATCTCTTCAGGCGGAAGCTTCAGGTTGATCACATTGCAATCGCCCGGCTTCTTGAGGCCAAGCTTAACGTAAGGAACGCTCATGAAAAGGCCAAACCACTTCTTCTCCCCTTTGATCCGGCAAACGGCATAGGTCGGATACTCGCCCCAGGGATTATCAAAGGTGCAGGCCAGATGGCTTCCCATCCAGGCATGAAGCTTTTCTTTGGTGTCAACGGACTCGAAGCACTTCGAAACGATCTCGTTCACGAGAGAGGAAGCTTCTTCCCGCTTCTTGGCCACGAATTCGCCATGGGGATAGGAAGCGGAAAAAGGGACGTAGATATCGCCAGTCGAATTATCGATGAGATTCACCGTGAAAAGGCGAGGCGCGATTGCGATAAGGAAATGATAATCGCCATCCGCCGTTGCCTTCGTTAATTCATACCCCTCCCCCTTCTTTTGAAAACCAAAGGCGAGGAGAGCTTCTGACCGGAAACGGGCCTGATCGAGATAACGGGAATAGTCCATTGGATTTATTATACCTCTAGTCCTCGTGAAACTATGGGATAATAAAAAGGTTATGAAGGATTACATCAAGTATCTTCGTTCGAAACTCGGGCACGACCCGGCCTTATCGGTTGGTCTCACCGCGATCATCGAAAATGAAAAGGGCGAAATCTTATTGGAGAAACGAAGCGACAATGGCCTCTACTGTCTCCCCGGGGGCTCGATCGATTACGAGGAGAAAGTCCAAGACGGCATGAGCCGCGAAGTCGAAGAAGAAACCGGGCTTAAGATCAAAGACTGGTCGCTTTTCATGGTGACTTCGGGACCGAAGAACACCCTCAAATACCCCAACGGCGACATCACGAACTACGTCGATCTCGTCTTCTACGCCAAGATCGATTCTTTAAAACAAACGATTGCTCCAAAGGACAAAGAGTCCACCGCCGTCTTTTTCGCCCCGAAGAACGACCTCCCTCCTTTGGCCCAGTGGCTCCCCGGTTCCGAGACAATGATCAAGAAATTCCTGAAGGGGGACTTCTCGGTCCGCGTCGATTAATCTTTTTTTCACTTTTGTTATCCTTTACAATAATTCCGCGGAGCAGATTTGATGCTTTTTACGCGGTCAAAACCCCTTGCGAAGCCACGCCATAGCGGCGGAATTGATCTTCTCAAGATCACCGCCGTGTTTTTAATTCTCTTTTTCCATGTGGGCTTTGAAGTCCGCCCAGCCGCAATCAGCGAAGGCAATCGTCTTTTCATGGCCTTCAGCGGTTCCTTTGGGATCTACGCGGTCGATGTCTTCTTCGTGATCGCCGCTTATTTCCTCATCGAATCCGGCTTTCGAAAGGACCGCTTCCTCTCTTACCTTTTCGTCGTCCTCTTCTTCATCGTTTACCAAAGCCTTTTATTCGGAGTCGACCACGCGCACGAGCTCAACCAAACCGGTTTTGAGATCTTCGGAGAGTGGCTCTTACGTTCCTTCATCTATGGGGCTTTGCTCACCAACATCTTCTGGTTTGCTTCGGTCTTCCTGTTCTTGAATGTTTTCTTCCCCTTTGTGGTGAAACAGCTCGATGCCAAATTGCCCGATCGGGCCTTACCGCTTTTCCTTGCCCATGTCCTGATCTTCCTTGCCGTCTTTAATTTCATCAATACTCGGACCAACCTCGAGGAACCGATCTTTTTCTTCGGAGTATATCTATTGGTCTACACCTTGAAGCGGCTCCATTTCGCCCCGAAAGCCTACTTCACTCTCCCTGGCTTTTTCCTCCTCTACGCCGCGGTCGCGCTCTCCCGGTTCTTCCAGCCCGGACTTCCCCCGGCTCTACGGACCTTGCTCGATTTCACGACCGGGAACATCTCGACCAATTCGAGCACGATGCTTTTGCTCGCGCTGCTTGCTTTCTATGGCGTGAAGGACTTGCCGCTTCCCCCACTTCCGGCAATTTCCTATCTCAATCAGGGCTCTTTCGCCGTCTATCTGATCCACGCGAACCCTTTATTCTCCTTAATGACCCACCTCTATAACCGCGCCTTCCCCGTCTTATTTCACTTTGATCCCCTCACGGTTGGGCTCGAAGGCCGCTTCATTCCGATCGTTTTGGCCCTCGCGGGTTTCGTCTATGTGTTTGGAACTTTGGTCGGACTTCTTTTAGCCAAGATCTACCCCTACTTAAAACGCCAAGCCAGTCCCGACTATAGGCCCGCATAACAAAGCAAAAGAGCCCCAAAGCGATAGGGTTCTTTCTTTTTTTAGTGGATGTAGCGGAGCAGCATTTGGAAGACTTTATCCGGCTCGATCGGCTTGCTAAGATGATCGTTGATCCCCGCTTCGGCGAAACGGGCCACGTCTTCATTAAAGACGTCCGCGGTCATCGCGATGATCGGAATGCTTTGGGCTTCGGGCCGACTGAGGGAGCGGATGGCTTTGCTGGCTTCGATGCCATCCATCACCGGCATCCGAATATCCATGAGGATCAAGGAATAGTAGCCATGGGAAGATTCTTCGAAGCGGTGCAATCCGGTCTTCCCGTCCATTGCAACGGTGACCAGCAATCCTTTTTCCCGGAGGATCCGCTGGGCGATCTCGCTATTGATCGCGTTATCTTCGCAAAGGAGGATGTGCTTCCCGGCTAAGCGAGTGTAATCCAAGGTGGCAGCTTGTTCTTTTTCTTGATGAGCCAATTTCGCGGAGTCGACGCAATCGAACGAGAGCTCCAAAGCGAAGGTGCTTCCCACTCCTAACTTACTTTCGACCGCGATCGTTCCGCCCATCGCATCGACAAGGCGCTTCGTGATGGCAAGACCGAGTCCGCTTCCTCGCATCTCGGCCTTATCGCTGCCCCGCTCCTGGTGGAACGGTTCAAAGAGATGAGCCTGAAATTCTTCGCTCATCCCAATCCCGTGGTCGACGAAGCTCATTTTGATCAGCATCCGGTTCTTCGGTAAGGGGATGCTCTCGGCTTGGTAGATTATGGTCGCGCCTTCGGGACTATATTTGGAGGCATTGCTCAATAAATTAAACACGATCTGATTGAGCCGTAACTTATCGATTAAGGGGATCCGATCGTGCAGAGGTTCGGACCCTTTGAACACGAAATGCTGATAACGCGAAGCGAATAAGGGCGAAGCGACCGCATTGACATAACGCTCGAATTCCTCGGGCGAATAGGGCTCAGGATTAAGCTCAAGCTTTCCGGATTCCGCTTTCGAAAGATCGAGGATGTCGTTAATGAGGCCCAATAAGAATTTTGAGGAAGTATCGATCTTGTCCAGACTATCTTTTGCCGGGGCCGGCAGATCCATTTCTTTGAGGAGATACGTGAGGCCGATGATCCCATTTAACGGGGTCCGGATATCGTGGCTCATCTGGGAAAGGAAGGCGGTTTTGGCTAAGTTCGCGCTTTCGGCGGATTGCTTGGCTTCGTTCAGTTCCTGGATCAATGTTTTTTCCTTTTCCGAGGCTTCGGTGATATCGCTTCGGACGATCAAAACATCGCCCCCGGGCTTTTCAAACCAACTGTAGCGTAACGAATAGGTCCGCGGGCCATCGGGGGATAAAGCCGAGTAGTTATAGGCAAAAGTCCCGGTCGGAGCGAGCCGCTTTTCGATTTCTTCGATCGATAGGCCTTCCCCGAGCGGATCATGGGTCACCGGATTTTTGAGGACGGTCCGGGTATAAACCAAACAATCGCTATAGGGGATCTTGACTCCGATCTCGCCAAAATGAACCGACTGATCTTTGCTGATGAATTCAAAGGTCTGGTCCTTGAGATTCAAGAGGCCAATGTAGCCGAAATGGTGAGCGTTCAGGTTGTTCAAAAGGAATTCGGAACGTTTGATCCCGTCGATGTCGGTGGAATAGGCGACCCCTTCGAGGTGGCCGTTCCTGGGGTTACGCATCAAGGCGACCGTGCCGCGGCGCCAGTGCCGCTCCCCGTTCTTATAGAGGAAGGGGTAATCGATCGCAATCGAGGTCTGGCCCCTCTCGTAATTCTGCTCAATCAGTTCCCGCCGGAACCGCTTTTTGAAATCGGCTTGGACCTCCGGATCGGCGATGACGTTGCAGAAGGCAGCGAAATAGCCATCGACCGTGCCCGAAGCCTCAAGATCCTTCACGTTCACGTTTTTGGCCGCGCTTTTGCCTAAGGTGCCGTTCCAACAAAGGTTCGCATCGAAATCGAGGCGGAAGGAGGCGTAATATTCCGGACCCTGGAGGGCCGCTAAAGCTTTTTCGTACTTCTCATTCGCGACCCGCATCGCCGTGATGTTTTGGCCGCTCCCTAAGATTCCGATGAGTTCGCCGTCATTCCCCCGGATCTTTTTGAAGGACATCTGCTCGTATTGGAGGAAGGGCTGGTTCGGGAGTTGAAAGCGGAATTCGGCATGGGATTCTTCGGCCGAGCCTTCGATATCGCGATAGGCCTTTAAGAAGGCAGGCCGGTCCTCTTCATAAACGTATGGCAATAGACTCTCGGGGACTCCTTCGACCGGATTCGGCACCCCATATTTCCGGGCGACCGCGCCGGCATAGCCTTTTTCCATCAGAATCGCCCGATGGTTGGCTAAGTCATAATCCCAGACCAATAATTTCATGTCCTCGGTCGCGCTTTCGTACATCCGGTTGACCCGATCGGCCCGCGCTTCCGCGGCGATCCGTTTATCTAGATTGACCGAGGAAAGGTAATAGGTGGGCCGTCCGCCTTCCGAATAAGCGAAGCTGGCCCGGGTGCTGACCCCGTGATAATTTCCTTCGGTCCCTAAGGAGCGATAGACCAAAGGCTCCAACGTCACCCCATTTTCG
>MVZL01000073.1 GCA_002068375.1 Tenericutes bacterium ADurb.BinA155 | reverse complement strand
AGTCCACATCGATGTCCAAGACGTCTATAGCGACGTCGAAGAGGGCGATGAGGATAGCGAGGACGCCGAAGAAGAAAAAGAGTACAACGCTGCGGTCGAGGGCAAAGAAGTCCCCGATGAAGCGGCGGAAGCCCCGGCGACCGATGGCGAAGGAGTCGAACCGAAAGGCGAAGACGCCGATGCCGCCGAACTCCTCGGGATCAAGAAAGACACCGATTCGTATTGAGTTTTGCCCAAGAGAAATGAAGGCTTCCTCCCCGGAAGCCTTTTCTTTTTTCTCCCCCAAAAGGCGGAAAAAGAATTTAGGTCTTGCACCCCCGAAAAAGAAGAGTAATCTATAAGACTTTCCATGAACCAAGATCTCGAGAAAATCTATCAAGAAATCAAGGCCAATCAGATCATTACGATTTTTGGGCACGGTCTCCCCGATGGCGACTGCTATGGCTGCCAGATCGGTTTAAGGGAACTCTTAAGGAATAGTTTCCCCGATAAAGAGGTTTATGCGGTGGGGTCCGGCTTGCCTTCGATGCTGAAGCGGATCGCTCCGATGGATCAGGTGAGCGAAGAGAAGATCGCCTCATCCTTAGCGATCTTGGTCGACGTCTCCTGCCTCCGCCGGGTCGAAGATCAGCGGGTTCTTAAGGCCAAATCCTTCGCGAAGTTCGATCATCATATGTTCAATCCGGGCGAGGGCTTTCCTTTCCCTTCTTACGTCGATGCGACCAAGGTGAGCTGCGCCGAAATCATCGCGAATTTCGGTTTCCAATTCGGCCTCAAGTTCAATCGGACCGCCGCCGAAGCCCTTTACGTGGGGATCCTCACCGATTCCGGCCACTACAAATTCTTCGGGACCACCCAAGAGACGATGCATATCGTCGCCGAGCTTTTCCCTTATGGGATTGAGCCGAAGTCCCTGATGAATCTGCTTTTTAGCGAGGACGCCGCGACCAAGGCCTTTGAGTCTTGGATGCTCCGTCACGCCGAAATCGAAGGCCAAGTCGCCTATCTTTTCTTAAACCCGAACGATTACCTTAAGAAACACATGCCCTATGAGAAGGCGAGCAACATGGTGAATGTCCTTGAAAGCCTCGGGACCAATATCTTCTGCCTTTTCACCGTCGATGACCATAATGACGTCCGGGGCGAACTCCGGAGCAAAATCGGTTATCCGGTCCAGCCGATCGCGATGAAATACGGTGGGGGTGGCCATCTTTATGCCGCCGGCTTAACCCTCCACAATCAAAAGCCCTATTACCAAAGCGTTATTTCCGACCTCAATGCGGTACAATATGCCCCGGAGGTTCGCTAAGATGTGGGAACAAGAACTCGCGGCGATGATCAAAGCCGCCAAAGATGCCGAAGTCGAAATCAAAAAGATTTATCAGACCGCTTTCAAGGTCGAGATCAAAGACGATAATTCGCCGGTGACCTTAGCCGATAAGACCGCGGACGCCCTTATTCGGAAAGAATTAGGCGCCGCTTTCCCCGACTATGGGATGCTGACCGAAGAAAGCAAAGATACGAAGGAACGTTTAAGCAAAGAAAACATCTGGATCGTCGATCCGGTTGATGGAACCAAGGAGTTCGTGGCTCATAATGGCGAATTCACGACCAATATCGCGCTAGCCCACAATCACGAAGTGGTGGTGGGAGTGATCAACATTCCAATGCGCGGCGTGACTTATTATGCCATTAAGGGCCAAGGCGCGTTCCGTCTTGAAAAGGACGGAGCCCGGACTCCGATCCAGGTGTCAAAGAAGCTTGAGGGCCTCACGGTCTTAAAATCCCGGAGCTTTTTGAACGACAAGGAAGAAGCGCTGATCGCGAAGCACCAAGATAAGATCACGAAGCAGCGGACCGTCGGAGCCGCGATCAAGTATTGCGAAATCGCGGAGGGCTCCGCCGAGATCTCCTATCGGATGTCCTCGTCCACCAAGGAATGGGACGTCGCCGCCGGCGACATCATCCTGACCGAAGCCGGGGGCGTGATGGCGAAACTCGATGGGACCAAATATCACTACAATCGCGAGGACGTTTATAATCGCGATGGATACATCCTTTGCAACTCTCCAAAAAACTTCCTGATCTAATGTGAAAAAAGTCAGGCCCTTTCTTGTGAAAGGGCTTTTTTCTTAATGATAAAGATTTTTGGTCGAGCCCAAATGGGTATTTATCTTCGGCTTTCTTGTAGTATGATGAGCCAGAAGGAGGACTAACAAAATGGATGGCTACAATAAGTGGGTTGAGGGTTTAGGCAAAGGCCTAAAGCTCGTCATCGCCATTTTTGTCGATATCTTATTTGACCTTTATCGTATCTTCAGATGCGTTCTCGCCAAAGATTTCGGCAACAAGTTCGTCTTTGCCATCATCGCCACTGTGATTTACCCGATCGGCATCGTGCTCGACATTATCAATGTCTGCAAGAACAATGCCCCGGCGAGTTACTGGAAGGAAGATGGTGTCGTCGAAGCGAAAGCCGAAGATAAAAAACCGGAAGAAAAGCCGGCGGATGACAAGAAAGAAGAAAGCAAGTAATTCCTTCGTTTCCCTTGTCTCAATAGCCCCGAGCGATCGGGGCTTTTTGTTTGGGGAAAAAGAAAATCGCCTCGCGGCGATTACTTCTTGGCGTCTTTCTTTTCTTGTGCGGCGATCATCCGGTCTTCGTAGGCCTTCATGATGTCGTCGGGGATCTCGTCGGTCTTCACTTGGATCACCCCGGGGACTTCTTCCATCAAGATGATTTCGACCCCAGCCGAGATATCGCTATCCATATAGGCGCAGCCTTCGCAGGCCCCGCCCATCTTCACGTAGACGATCCCATCCTTAAAGCCGAGATATTGGACATCGCCGCCATCGCGTTGCAAAAACGGACGGATTTTATCTAAGGTCGCCTGAATTTGAGTTTCAATCGAGTCTGCCATAATTTTTACCGAGCGATATTGTAGGATTGATGCGAGAAAATAACAATCAAAGTGATACTTTTCATAGCGAAATCTTCGCTTCCCTCTATAATAAGGCCATGCTTCCGGAAAGGAATCGCGAAAAGCCATTGCGGCGCGCTCAACTGAAACTTCTCGATCTCATCGCCCTTCTTAATGATCACGGGCGGATGGGAAGTCCCGAAGGGATCGTGGCGTTAGCCCAAGGCATCGTGAACCCGGAAACTCTCGCTTTTAAGGAAGCGGAAAGCTTCGGCTCCCTCACTTCTTATTCAGGCAAGCGTCTGAAAGGACTGCTGCGTTTACTCGTCCAAAAAGGCTATCTTAGCCAAGCTTACTCGGCGGCGGAAGAAGATTATTTCTTCCTCATTAACGCCCAAGGACGAGCCGCGTTAACGCCTTATCGGGCCCATCCCCATAAGAAGAAGGTCGTCGTTAGGCCTTCCCCCAAGAAAACGATCATTCCACTCATCATCAAGGAGAAAAACACATGAGCAAAGAATTAGCCCCGTTCGAGCAGTGGCCCTTCAAGGTCCCCTCGATCAAAGCCGTCGTGAAGAAAGTCGAAGCGTTCACCGCGGAATTCGTCGCGGCCAAAACGCAAGAAGAAGCCTACAAGATTTGGAAGAAGCAATCCAAATATGGCGATAACCTCAGCAATGAAGTCACCCATATTCAGGTTCTTTATAGCCTCGACACCACCAATAAGCAGTACGAAAAGGCGATGAACAAGATGAACGAAGGCTTGCCCTTAGTTCAGGCTGCGGGCTTAGCCTTCTCGAAGGCGATGCTCGCTTCGCCCTTCAAGAGCTATCTTGAAGAAAAACTCGGCGCCTTCTATTTCCAAATGGTCGAGAATTCGCTTAAAGGTTTCGACGAGAAGATCATCCCCGAAGCCCAAAAAGAGAACGATTTGGCGATGCAATATGGGGCGGCGATCGCTTCGGCGAAAGTCCCCTTCCGCGGTGGGATCTATAACCTCCCTCAGATGGGAAAATTCATGGAAGACCTCGATCGGGAAACCCGGAAAGAGGCCAGCGCCGCGTACTATTCTTATCTTGACACCGAACTCAAAGATAAGCTTGAAAACATCTATAGCGAACTCGTGAAGGTCCGGACGGAGATGGCCCATAAACTCGGCTATCCTTCCTATACCGAACTCGGCTATATCCGGATGTCGCGTTACGATTACACCCCGGAGATGGTCGCGGCCTACCGCGAGCAAATCAAGGATGAAGTGACCCCGCTTGCGGCCAAAATCCTCAAAGATCAATTCAAACGGACCGGGATCAAGAATCCGGAAATCTACGATTTGTCCCTCACCTTCAAAGATGGGAACCCGACCCCGCTCGGCTCGACCGAAGAGAAGATCGCCCACGCCCAGAAGATGTACGACGAACTCTCGCCGGAAACTTCCTATTTCTTCAAGTACATGGTCGATCACCACGTCCTCGATCTTGAAGCCAAACCGGGCAAGCAGTCCGGCGGCTACATGACCTATTTCCCGAAGTACAAGATTCCGTTCATCTTCTCGAACTTCAACGGCACCTCGGGCGACGTCGATGTTTTGACCCACGAATTCGGCCATAGCTTCCAAGCCTACATGGCGCGGAACATCAAGATCCCCGAATACCGTTCGCCCACGATGGAGAGCTGCGAAATCGACTCGATGTCGATGGAGTTCTTCGCCGAACCTTGGATGAACCTCTTCTTCGATCAACCCGAGAAGTACCGCTACAAGCACCTCGCGGAATCGATCAGCTTCTTGCCTTATGGGGTTACGGTCGACGAGTTCCAGCACTGGGTTTACGCCCATCCGGAAGCGACTCCGGCCGAGCGCGATGCCGAGTGGCATGCCCTTGAAGTCAAATACACCCCGTACAAAGTCGCTTGCTACAAAGACTGCAAGTATATGGCAGAAGGACACCGCTGGCTCACCCAGGGCCACATCTTTGAGAGCCCGTTCTATTACATTGACTACACCTTGGCCCAAGTCATGGCCTTCCAATTCTTCAATCTCGATCGGAAGAACCACGAAAGAGCCTGGAAGCGTTACCTCAAGCTCTGCAAGATGGGCGGGAAGTATCCCTTCGTCACCTTGGTGAAGAACGACAAGATGAAGAGTCCCTTTGATGAAGGCGTCGTCAAAAAGGCGATCCATCCGCTCATCAAAGTCCTCAAAAACTACAAGATTGACTAGCCTATAAAACGACAAAGGCATCGCTATCCACCTCTTGAAACCCTAATCAACAAGGGGTGGAGAACGATGCTTTTTTATCGTGCGGGCTGCTTGGATTTGGTAAAGGAAGCGGCCTTCGAGCAAGGACTATTTTTTCGTCGAATTGAGGAGCCGCAGGGCCTGAACGACTTCGCGTTCATGATCCTTCTGAGCTGGAGTAAGATCCGCCAAGCTGAGCCAATCGGTGTCGCGGCTCGAAGCGGGGGCCTGAATGATCCCATATTTGATCATGTCCTCTTCGATCGCGGAGAAAGTTTCAGCGTGCGGGATGCTTTCTTGACGGAGCCACGAGTAAACGGAGGCCTTCGAAACCGAATGCATTTTCGCATACTGTTCGGGTGTGACTTGAAGGACGCCGATCACGCGACTGAGGCAATGGGCAAATTCTTCCTTGGTGAACACGGATTTTATTCTACTGGTCTCTTAGGTGAACTTCCTTTACCAACGTTCAACATACTAGAAAAGATGTAATTTAGGTTAATTTTGACTAGTTTTGGCTACCTTTCTTTCCTTAACTAGCCGTTTGACCATAAAAAAAGACTCTCCCCTTTCCAGGGAAGAGCCTTTTTGATCGTTTTGATTAGTCTTTATTAACGGAGGCGTCGTAGATCGCGTCGATCGACTTGCCGATCGCAGCGGTGAACTCGGCATCGGACATCTGCTTGGTTAAGCCTTCGGCAAGCGCGCGCGAGAACGAGGCGATCATGCCTTTGTTCTTCTTGAGGAGCTTATCGGCTTCTTCTTGGCTGTAGCCGCCCGAGAGGGCAACCACGCGGACGCAGCAGGGGAGCTTTTCGAGGTCTTGGTAGAAGTTCGGGATCGTCGGGATCGAGAGCTTGAACATGACTTTTTCTTCGGGCTTTAAGAGCTTGCCCTGAGCTAAAAGCTCTTCCTTGAGGATGGCTTCGGCTTCCTTCTTGTCGGCGATATGGATGTCGACTTCGGGTTCGATGATCGGGCAGAGACCGTTTTTGATCATGACCTTGGCCCACTCATATTGCTGAGCGACCACGGCTTTGATGCCGCTGGGGGAAGCCTTTAAGATAACGCTTCTCTCTTTGGTGCCAAAGATATGGAACTTGACCGCTTCTTTGCAGAGGTCATCG
>MVZL01000072.1 GCA_002068375.1 Tenericutes bacterium ADurb.BinA155 | reverse complement strand
TATCGCTGCCTAAAGCAAAGGGAGCGATGCCCGAAGACACCGCCGCGGCGCTGCCACAGCTCGAGCCTCCGATCATCCGTTCATGGGTCGGATCCCACGGGTTGAAAGTCTTGCCTAAATGACCGGTCGTTCCAGTACCGCCCATAGCGAGTTCATCGAGGGTGGACTTTCCGATCATGACGGCTTTCGCCGCTTTAAGTTTGCTTACGACCGTCGCATCGTACAGAGGCACGTAACCATTGAGAATATTGGACGAGGCTGTCGTCGGCAATCCCTTGGTTGAGAAGTTGTCCTTGAGAACATAAGGGACACCCCAGAAAACGTTATCAACTTCCGGCTCTTTTAGGCTCGCGGCGAAGGCTAAAGCATTCGTCTCATCGATGAGCTCAAAGGCGTTATCTTTGCTCGCTTTGGCCCGCTTGATCGCTTCTTGGGTCAACTCTAACGGAGTGACCTTCTTAGCCACCAAGGCGGCATGGATTTCACTGATGGATAAATCAAGGTAATTCATATCAGCCCACCACCTTCGGTAACTTAATCTCGTGATCTTGGACCGAGCCCGCGTTCTTTAGCGCTTCCTCGCGCGGAAGCGGAGTCTCAGCGACGTCCTCGCGGAGATAATCAACCGTGGCATCAAAGGGGAAAGTCATCGGGGCGTAATCATCGAGCCCTTTGATCTTGCCGATCGTGTCCATCTGCTTCGTCAGAATCTTGAACTCTTCATAGAGTGTTTGGTACTCCGCGTCCGACATGTCGAAGAGCAGTCGGTTGGCTGCATCATGAAGGACTTCCATTGTGATTTCTTTCATATTGATTCCTCATTCTAGATGATGAATGGACTTTCGTCCATTTTATTGACCAATCTTCTGAAGGTGGGACATCGCCTCATCTTCATCCATAACCTTGACGCCAAGCTCTTGGGCTTTTTGGAGTTTGCTCCCGGCATCAACCCCGGCGATAACCACATCGGTGTTCCGCGAAACGGAACCCGAAACCTTGGCCCCAATCCCTTCAAGGATCGAAGTCATTTCATCGCGAGAATAGTGGGATAAGGTTCCGGTTAAGACCACGGTCTTGCCATAGAAGTAAGAGTTCACATCCCGTTGATCGGTACCGAGGTAATCGAAGTTCAGTCCATCGGCCCGCAGGCTCTCAATCAAAGCGAGGTTCTTCGGATCATGGAAGTAATCGTAGAGGGACTTTGCACTCACGGGGCCCATATCGGGAACCTTGAGGTAGTCGTCGATGGTAAGAGCCTTAAACGCATCGAGATTCTTGTAGAGGGAGGCTAAGACTTTCGCGGTCTTATTTCCCACCTCTTTGATCCCTAATCCATAGAGTAAGCGTTCCAGAGATTTCTTTTTGCTTTCTTCGATCGCGGTGATGATGGAATTGATCGATTTATCGCTCCACCCATCCAACATTTTGATCTCGGAAGCGTGATCGCTGAGGTGATAGATCCCCGGGATATCCTTCATGAAACCTTCATTGAAGAATTCTTCCACCACCTTATCACCCATCCCGTCGATATCCATCGCATCACGGGAGGCAAAATGAATCATCCCTTCGATCTTGCGGGAAGGGCATTCGGGGTTGAGACAATAATGGAGGCCTTGGACCTTCGTGAGCGGTTGCCCGCACTCGGGACAATTCGTAGCCATAACGAATGGTTTCTCCGTCCCGTCGCGTTTCTCGGTTAGAGGACGCACGACTTCGGGGATAACATCCGCGGCCTTCCGTAACGAAACATAGTCCCCGATCATTAAGCCCTTCTCTTTGATGAAGTCCTCATTATTGAGGGTGGCTCTTTGAACAAGCGATCCTTGAACCCGAACCGGTTCCAAAATCGCGTTCGGGGTGATCCGGCCGGTCCGACCCACGGTCAAAACAATGTCGAGCAATTTGGTCGAGACTTCGGTCGGAGGGAACTTATAAGCGATCGCCCAGCGCGGGGTCTTTGCGGTATAACCTAGAACATCATAGTCATCGATATCGTCGACCTTAAAAACCAAACCATCGATATCGTAATCGAGGGTGGGCCGTTTCTCCGTGTATTCGCGGATGTAAGCAATCACTTCTTCGATGCCGTGAAGGATCCGCCGCTCCTTATTGGTCCGGAATCCTAATCGATCAAGATAATTGAGGGAATCGCTATGGATATGAAGATCGAGTTCCCGGGCGTTCACAAGGTAATACCAGAATGCTTCAAGTCCCCGCGAAGCCGCAACGGCGGAATCAAGTTGTCGGACCGAGCCGGCCGCGGCGTTCCGGGCATTGGCTAATAAAGGCTCACCCGCTAATTTCCGTTCGACGTTTAGTTTCTCTAGGCTCTTCTTGGGCATATAGACTTCGCCCCGGACTTCGAAAGGACGCTTCTCGGCGACATGAGCGGGAATCGAATGAATGGTCATGACGTTCTGTGTCACATCTTCACCGGTCACCCCATCGCCTCGGGTCACGCAATATTGGAGTTCGCCATTATCGTAAATGAGGGACATTCCTAAGCCATCGATTTTGACTTCGCCCATGTAGGTAATCGTATCCTTATGCAATAGCTCACGTACCCTCCGGTCGAAATCGCGCATCTCATCTTCGTTATAGACGTTGCCTAAGGAAAGCATCAACCGCTTATGGGGGATCTTCTTGAACTCTGAAATGACCTGACCGCCGACCCGTTGGGTCGGAGAATTCTTGCTCCGTAAATCGGGGAACTGGTTCTCGATCAAAATAAGCTCATTCATCAACCGGTCAAATTCGGAATCCGGGAGGGATGGGTTATCAAGAACGTAATATTCGTAGTTGGCTTTTTCGAGGGCGGAAGTAAGCTCCTTCACGCGAACGATCGCTTCATCATGAGTCATGCTAAACCTCCTTTAGATGCCTTTCTCGAAAGCATCGGATGATTGGCTAATAAGGTTTTCTTGCCGCAGCTAACGAAGTTCACCACGATGATCGAATTATCGATGATGGAGAGGACTTCGCCTTCGCCGAACTTTTCATGGACCGCGATATCCCCGACTTTCCAATCGGTGATTCCGTTGGTCGCAGGTTTGGCTTCAGCCACTTCCGGTTCCGGCTCCTTTTGGAAGGGGTCGATCGCATCGCCATCGCTGAAGAAGGAACTGGTGCCTTGGTGGGTGGTCTTCCAACCGGTGGAATGATCGGGGCGGCCATAACCCGAATGATAATCGCCATAGCCTTCTTGGTATTCGGTCGGAGGGAACTTCAGACCCGCATCCTCAAAGAATTCGCTGGGGATCGCATGGGAATCGCTCACAAAAGAGTAACCCGTATTGCAGGTCATAAAGAGCCGCTTCTTGGCTCTCGTCATCGCGACATAGGCTAACCGCCGTTCCTCTTCTTTGCCATCATGGCCCGATTCATTTTCAGCCCGCATCGAAGGGAAACTGCCTTCATTCATCGCAATCACGAAAACATAATCAAACTCGAGGCCCTTGGCGATATGAATCGTCATGAGGGAGACATAGTTCCCTTCGTTCATATCGTCCTGTGAGGTAAGCAAAGTGACGTTCTGGAGATAATCATCGAACGTGGACTCCGGGTTATTGGCGATGAAGTGGGTGATGTCGTCAAATAAGGCGTTCACGTTGGCCACCCGGTCTTCGTCGACATCCTCATCTTCGGCAATATAGGCGTAGTAACCAATATCGGTGATGAAATCCTTGAGGACCGAAGAATAGACCTCAAAGTTATCGAGGAGCTTTTTCTTGGTCGCTTCCATCTTGCCTAAAAGAACAGTCATGGCCGTGATGACCCGAGGCGAAAGGTTGCTCTCACTCGGATTCAGGGTGAGCATGTAGTTATATTCGCTGAGATTCGCTTGCTTGGCTTCGGCCCGAATCGTATCGATTGAGGTATCGCCAACACCGCGCTTTGGAACGTTCGCGATCCGTTCAAAGGAAACATCATCAAGCGGATTTAAAAGAAGCCGGAAGTAGGCTAAGACATCTTTCACTTCCATCCGCTGGTAGAAGCGAAGGCCCCCAAAGACCCGATAAGGGATCCCATGAGCGGCGAACTCAGCTTCAAAAGGCCGGGTCGCATAGGAAGAGCGGTACAGCACCGCGATATTTTTATAGTTCGGTGGGGTGGTCTTATTCGCCAGTTTCATGATCTGCTGAATCACGTATTTAGCTTCGCCCTCGGCGTTAGGTAACCGCTTGATATCGATCGCTTCGCCGGCCCCATCGAGGGTGTAGAGGTTCTTCGGAACCCGTTTCTTGTTCTTGGAAATCAAAAGGTTGGCCGCATCGAGGATCGTCTTGGTCGAACGGTAATTCCGATCGAGAATGATCGTTTCGGCATCGGGGAATTCCTTAGTGAAATTAAGGATGATATTTTGGTTCGCACCCCGCCAGGTATAGATCGTCTGGTCCGGATCCCCCACCACGTAAACCGAAGTGTCGGACCGCATCAAAAGCTTCATGAGTTTGTATTGAACATCGTTCGTGTCCTGAAACTCATCGACCAAGATGTGATCAAAGCGATGGGACCACCGATACTGAATATCGGGGTTGTCGACCAAAACCTTGATCGTCTTGAGAAGAAGGTCATCAAAGTCGAGGCAGAACATCGCGGTCTTCTTCTCTTCATACGCGGCAAAGAAACGGAGGCATTCTTTTTCTTCATCGAAGGCCTCGCGGTTAATCACGATGTCTTCCGGGTATTCGCCCCGGCACTTCTTGTCCCGAATATAATCGAGGGCCATTTTCACGATCTTATCGCCCTTCTTGTAACCAAAATCTACCGCGATATTTTTGACGAGGGCGGTTTGGTCGTCTTCATCAAAGATGGTGAACCCAATCGGATAGTTGATCGCTTTGGACTCCGCCCTTAAAAACCGAGCGCAGAAAGAGTGAAAGGTCGAGACATGAAGAAAGAAGGCGGAATCCGGGACGAGTTTGCAAGCCCGATCCTTCATTTCCGCCGCGACTTTGTTGGTGAACGCAATCGCGAGGATCTTCGAAGGGTCAACGCCCATATTCGAGATTAGATAGGAGATCCGATAGGTTAAAACTCGGGTCTTCCCTGAGCCGGCTCCGGCGATGATCCGGACGTGTTGGCTCGTGGTTTTCACCGCGGCCAATTGTTGTTCATTTAATAAGCTGGCGTAATCCATGATGAATGCAAAAAATAGTCTACAACATTGAGCCTTCCCTATAAATAGGGAAAGCCGGTAGGCTAGGACTGGTCGCAGTTTATTTTTGGATTTTAGAAAAAGGGGGCCTGACCTTAGCATTTGGCCAAGGAAGGAACCGGGATCATGGGAAGGGAATTCCCGGGGCCCCCACCTTTATATAGCCTTCAAATTCGCAAATGGACCGAAAAGAGATAAAAAGGTTCCTTATTTGTTCTAAAATAGGCCTATGACCGTCTTCAAGAAGCGGGAAACTCTGACCGAGAACATGACCTACATGGCCATGATGGCGGCCATTAATATCATTTTTTCCCTTTTCGCCGCTTGGGTCCCCTTGGGCGCGATCTTTGTGATGATCGCTTTGCCCTTAACGAGCGCGGTCATCGCAATCTACTGCAAGCCCAGGTATTACGCAATCTATCTTCTTGCCACCATCGGAGTTTGCCTCGCCGCGACCGCATGGGATATGAAGAACACCCTCTTCTATGTGATCCCCTCCATTTTTACCGGGCTTACCTATGGGTTACTTCGGAAAACCAAGGCCCCAGTTTCAATCATTGTCTTCTTGGTCACCGGGCTCCAAATGGCCCTCACGTATGCCTCCATTTGGTTAATTCAGTGGATCTATGAGGTCAATATGGTCCAGTTCATTGAGGAACTTCTCGGGGTCGCGGGATCACAGCTCATGATCAACATCGTTCCTTCGGCGATGTTCGCTTATGCTTTAGGCCAGACGGGCCTCAGCCATCTCTTCATGACTGGCGAGCTCGCCCACCTCAATCAACAAGAAGCGGACGACGCTTGGATCGAATGGGTCTATCCGATCATGGGAATTGTCTTTGGGGCTTTATCCTTTGGACTCTCGTTCTGGGAGTTAACAGTCGGCTATGTTTTCCTCATCACCGCGCTCTATTGGTCCTGCTTCTCCGTCTCCACCTTATTCAATCCGCGGGCCCCGATCGCCGTCTACATTATCGGCGGAGTACTCCTTTTAGGTTCCTTCTTTGCTTTTGCCGGCTGCTACTCCTTGCTGAAGGAAGGCCAGGGATTGATCTTGTTAGATCTTCCTTTAATGAGCGGTTGCATCGCCGCTTTGATCAATCGCATTTTGAAGAAACCCGCTACTAAAGTAGAATAGATGCATTAGGATAGAAGAATGCAATTCCTCAAAATGTTCGGA
>MVZL01000071.1 GCA_002068375.1 Tenericutes bacterium ADurb.BinA155 | reverse complement strand
TCATCTTGTTGATCGTTTCGACCATGTGGACCGGAATCCGGATGGTCCGAGCTTGGTCCGCGATGGCGCGGGTGATGGCCTGACGAATCCACCACGTCGCATAGGTTGAGAACTTAAATCCTTTGGTGTAGTCGAACTTTTCGACCGCCTTGATTAAGCCCATGTTGCCTTCCTGAATGAGGTCGAGGAAGTGCATGCCACGTCCGACATAGTGTTTCGCGATCGAAATGACGAGACGGAGGTTGGCGTTGATGAGCTGATCCTTCGCTTCTTTATCGCCGGCGGCGATGCGCTTCGCCAGCTCGGTTTCTTCTTTGGCGGTGAGAAGCGGGACCTTGCCGATCTCCTTCAGGTACATCTTCACCGAATCGTTGACTTTGACTTCTCCGGTCGGGATCTTCGAGAATTCCTCGATCGAAGCCACTTCTTCCTTCTCGGTGTCCGCGACCTCGTCTTCGGTTTCGACTTCGTCTTCAACCACTTCTTTTTCGGCTTTGGCGATTTCGGCTTCGTTGACCTTGATGTGGTCGATGTCATCGGCCTCATCTTCATCGGAAACGACGTCGATCTTGTTGTCCTTAAAATAGGTGATCAGTTCTTCGAACTGTTCATCGGTGAGATCAAGATGGCTCGTGGCGTCCATGATGTCGCCTTGATCGATATAGCCGGCTTGTTTGCCTTTTTTAAGGAAGCGAACCTTGATCGAGTTAAGCCCCTCGATTTCGCCTTCCCCTTCTTCTTCGTCCGCGCCGGCTTCTTCGGCGCCTAAGCTGATTTCTTCGGCCTTTTTCTTGCCTTTAACGGGTTTTGTGGCGACCGGGGCTTTCTTCCCTTTGACCGCTTTTTCGGGGGCGGGTTTCGCCGCCTCGGCCTTTTTCGGTTCGGCCTTTTTGGCCACGGGTTTCTTCCCTTCTTCTTTTTTCGCGGGCTTAGCCTGAGGAGCCGCCTTCACCGGGGCTTTCTTCACCGGAACTTTCGCTTCGGCTTTCTTCACGATTTTCTGGGTTTCTTTTTTCATAAGAGTTCTCCTTAGGGGCTTAATGCCCGTCTCCTGGTTCCGTCTTCCATTTCGCGGCTTTGCGTTTCGCATAATCCGCGATCAGTCGGGCCTTATCTTTCGGCTGCTTGCCTTCGAGCGACTTGACCGTGAGGGTCTTATCGTTCACCTTCTCCTTCTCTTCTTTGATGACCTTGAAGCATTCTTGAAGGATTTTCGCGTCGTAGGGTGGCCACCAGTCATCGAGCGAGAGGGTCGAGACATCGTTCTCCAGCTGATCGGCGTTTTCGTTTCCCGAGGAAGCGATTTGGCTCACGAGAGCCGAGACGTCAGCGGGCTTTTCGTTCTTTTCGGCATAGTCGAGCATGTAGTTGGCGATGTCGTTATAGACCGGATTGTAGAAGTTCTCGATCGTCGTCTTGAAGTATTTGATCGCGTCCATCTGAGTCAACATGTAGAAGAGGACTTCGCGTTCGGCCCGGAAGAGCCGTTTCACCAGCATCTTTTCGGGGTGGAGCCGTTCGGCGATCGTTTCGTCGGTGTAGACCGCTTCTTCTTCGGTCTCTTCGCCCGGGGCGGCTAAGGCGAGTTGGCGGTAGATCGCGTCGGGGTCGTAACCGGTCGCTTTGCTTAATTTCACGATGTAATTGTCGCGGTCGATTCCGGCCGGCACGCTCCGTAAGAACGGAACGAAGTACATCATGACCTTGCGGCGATCTTCGACGGTATCGAGCTTTTTGGTATTTTGGTAATAGTCGATTTCGAAATCGTAGGCATCGACGAGGTGATTCATCGCCTCTTTGAGAGCTTCGGGGCCCGCTTCTTGAAGGATATCGTCCGGATCGCGGAGATCGCCCGGGTTTGACACCACGCGGAAATCGATATTGGCCCGTTGGAATTGCGAGACGATCTTCATCATGGCGCTTTGGCCCGGGGCATCGCCATCGAGGCAAAGCCGGATTTCGCAGTTCAGACGCCGCAATAAGTTGATTTGATCGGCGGTGAGGCTCGTTCCCATTAAGGCTAAAGCATTGGGCAAGCCGGCCTTTTCGAGCGCCATAACATCGTAGAAGCCTTCGAGGAGATAGCAATAATTGTCGCGATGGGCCGAGGCTTTGACGTTATGGTAGTTATAGAGGATCTTACCCTTATGGAAGAGAAGGCCATCGGGCGAATTGATGTACTTGCTGGTGCCGTCTTTTTCAAGTTGGCGGGCCGAAAAGCCCACCACTTGCCCATTGGGATCGCTTAACGGGAAAATAAGGCGCCCGGCGTTATGATCGCTCGTGCCTTCGCTATGAGCGAGAGCAATGCCGATTCCTTCGATCGATTTTAAGGAATGGCCTTTGGCTTGGAGATACTTGATCGTCGCCTTGCCATCGATCGGGGCATAGCCGAGCCCGTATTTCACGATCTGATCGGAGGGAATGTTCCGAGACTTCAGATAATCTCGGCCTTTTTCGCCTTCGGGGATCGAGAGCGCGTACACGTAATACTTCTGAAGATCATCGATACAAGCGATCAGGGGCGTTAAGCTCGGATCCGTATGGACGACCGGGGCTTGCTTTAAAAGCCGGTCATCGTGGTAGCCGATGAGATCAGCGACTTTCCGGACGGCGGCATCAAACGGGATCTTTTCGTACTTTTCGACGAAGGTGATGGCGTTGCCGCCGGTCCCGCAGACGAAGCATTTGAAGATTTGCTTCTCTTTCGAGATGTTAAGGGAGGGGTTCTTGTCATCATGGAACGGGCAAAGCGCCACGTAGGAGCGCCCCTTCTTAATGACGTTAATGTAAGAGGAAATGACCGTCACGATGTCGGCGTGTTTCAGGATATCGTCGATCAGGTCTTGACTGTACATTGAACTCCTTCCTCTTATACAAAGTATAAGGAACTACTAATTATCGACTAGAGATAAACTATTAATAGAAGCACTTCACGTTGAAGTAATTGGCTAATTCCGCAATCGGCATCCGGATTTGCTGCATCGTATCCCGATCACGAATCGTCACCGATTGATCGTTAGCAGTATCGAAGTCGACGGTCACGCAGAACGGGGTGCCGATTTCGTCTTGGCGACGATAACGCTTTCCGATCGAACCGGTCTCATCGAAGGTGCAGCTGAAGCGTTGATTCAGGATTTGGAGAACCTCCATCGCCTTATCGCTCAGTTTCTTCGATAACGGCAGCACCGCCACTTTATAAGGGGCCACCGCCGGAGCCAAATGCATCACGATCCGGGTATCGCCATCGGCCAAGGCTTCTTCATCATAGGCATCGATCGCGGTCATTAAGATCAAACGATCAAGACCCATCGAAGGCTCGATGACATAAGGGACGTACTTTTCGTTGGTATCCGGGTCAAGATAGGTCAGATCTTGCTTCGAATAGTCCATGTGGCGCTTCAAATCGTAGTCGGTTCGATCGGCCACACCGAGGATTTCGCCCCAACCAATCGTCGGGAAATTGTATTCGATATCCGTTGTGGCTTTGGAGTAGAAGGCCAGTTCAGCCGGTTCGTGGTCACGGAAACGAAGCGAGGCATCCTTAACGCCGAGCGAATCGAGGAATTTTCGGCAATAGTCTTTCCAATAGCTAAACCACTGAAGGTCGGTGCCGGGCTTGCAGAAGAATTCCATTTCCATCTGCTCGAACTCACGGGTACGGAAAGTGAAGTTCCCCGGGGTGATTTCGTTACGGAAGGATTTGCCGGCATTGCAGACGCCGAACGGGATCTTTTTCCGCATGGTCCGCTGAATATTCTTAAAGTTAACGAAGACGCCTTGGGCGGTTTCGGGGCGGAGGTAGACCACGGAGGAGCTATCTTCGGTCACGCCGATATGGGTCTTGAACATCATGTTGAACTTCCGGATCGGCGTGAAATCGCTCTTGCCGCAAACCGGACAGACCATCTTGTGGGATTGGATGAAGGCATCCATCTGTTCGAAGGTCATGTTATCGACGTCGACATCGGGATATTGGGACTTAATAAGCGTGTCCGCGCGGTGCCGAGCCTTGCAGGCTTTGCAGTCGATCATCGGGTCGTTGAAGGTCGTGACGTGGCCCGTCGCTTCCCAAACTTTCGGATTCATGAGAATCGCGGCATCAAGACCGACGTTGGTCGGAGACTCTTGAACGAATTTCTTCCACCACATCGAGCGAATATTGCGTTTCATCTCTGCGCCAAGCGGGCCGTAGTCCCAAGTATTGGAGAGGCCGCCGTAGATCGATGACCCCTGATAGACGAAACCGACGTTTTGAAGGTGTTGCGTGACCTTCTCGAAGCTGAACTTATCGGACATTGAAAATTGTCCTCCCTTTAATTAACGGGTTTCATCCCAATTTCATTGGGAAAACCTGCGCATACGCGTGAAAGTGTAGTTTCCCTTTGGGAACATGTCAACCCACTCTAAGGGTACTTTTAGAGTTTTTGGATAATTCCGAGGCTCTTGAGATTGGTCCCGGTGAGATCATTGAGGTAAGTTGAGAGTTCCTGATAGAGCGGTATCAGCTCTTCTTTAGTGAAGGAAACACGCGGTAAATCCTCAATTTGGCAACGGAAGAGATAACGAAGAATCTTTAATTTCCGGGGGGAAGCGGTGTGCATCGTTTCGGGGTCGTAGCAGCTTTCGCAGACAAAACCACCATCTTCATAAGAAATCGCGATGATATGGGTCTTGCTATGGCAAATGACGCATTCATCGACGTCGAGGCCGATCCCGCCATTGTTGAGCAAATGGGCGAAATAGATCAGGCCGACCGTCAAGGGGTTGCTCTTCCCTTTGATCGCCTTTAGACTGGCCAAAAGCCAACGATAGGCCGCCGGGGCTTCATCGGGCTGAACGATCTTCGCGGTGAGTTCCATCACGAAATTAAGGACCGCCAAAGCTTCCAGATCATCGGAAACGACGAAGCTTTCGATCGCTTCGCCCTCTTTTAAGGTGAAACTGCCTTCTTTGCCGATTGTTAAGGTCAATTTGCTGTGGCTTAACGCTTGGACCGCCCCGAGATTTTTACTCGTGATTTTGTTGATGCCACGGGCGTAAAACGAAAATAAGCCTTCGGGCCCAATCGCATTGACCATCGCATCGGATTCTTTTAACGTCGTAAGGTGGATGATGATCCCCTCACGGGTCACTTCATTCGCCGGCATATCCGAGATCTTTTAAGACTTTGGGATTATTCCGCCAACCGGGGATGCAATCGGCTTCGATCCGGAGCTCGCTGATGTGCTCTTGCCACATCCGTTCGAGTTCATGGCGGGCCGACATCGAGATCTTTTTGATCATGGTGCCGCCTTTACCGATGATGATGGCTTTATGGTTCGGCTTCTCCGCGATAATGGTCGCATGAATCTTATAGGCTTTATCGACAATTTTGATCGAATCGACTTTGACCGCGCATTGATGGGGAACTTCTTGTTTTAAGAAATGAAGAAGCTCTTGACGAATGACTTCTTTGCACTGATAGGCCTTATCTTTATCGGTCAATGTGCCTTCCGGATAGAAAGGTTGAGTACCTTTTAAGCAAGGAACCACTGCTTCTTTGATTTCCTTTAAGCCGAAATTATGAAGGAGCGAGGCTTCGATTAAGGTCGCCTTTGGAAAGGCAGCGGCGAGTTTTTCTTTTAAAGGCCCGACTTGCTCGACGGTGATGAGATCGATCTTATTAATCACGAGGAAAAGAGGAACGCTGGCTTTTAAAGAAGCGATGATCTTTAAATCCGGTTCGAGATCCGGGACCGCCGCATCGATCAGATAAAGGATCGCATCGACGTCTTTCGCGGCATTACGGGCTTGCTCGCCCATGTATTTATCGAGAGCCTCATGGCCTTCAAAAAGCCCCGGGGTATCGACGAAAACAATCTGATAGTCCTTCTCGTTTAAAATCCCAGAGATCTCGTCGCGAGTCGTCTGGGCGCGCCGGGAGACAATGGAGACCTTTTTGCTTAGCAAGGCGTTAAGCAGGGTCGACTTCCCGACATTCGGCCGGCCTAAAATCGCGACGAATCCGCTCTTCATAGATCGTCTCCATTAAAGGCGAAGGGCAAAAGCTCAGCCGTGGTCGTCTCTTGGATCTCACCATGAAGGTTGGACATATAGATCGGAGCATCGGAAGGATAAAGTTCGGAAAGAACCTGGCGGCAGGCCCCGCAGGGGGAGCACGGCCCATCGGTATCGGCGGTTAAGGCCATCGCGACGAAATCATCGCGGGTTTGGCCATGCATCATCGCGTTATAGATCGCATTGCGCTCCGCGCACATGCAAAGGGGATAAGACGAGTTTTCGATATTGGCCCCTTGATAGGTTGAGCCATCCTTGCATTCCACCACCGCGCCGACGGCGAAATGC
>MVZL01000070.1 GCA_002068375.1 Tenericutes bacterium ADurb.BinA155 | reverse complement strand
ATTAAAGCCCACCGCCCCGCTGTTCCATAGCGGTTCTTACGCCCTCGATGCCATCCTTTCGATCTATGAGAAAAAAGCAAAGGAAGCGGGAATTCGCTATGAAATCGATTTGATTTTTCCTGGGGGCTTCCCCTTGGACGAAACGGAAACGATCACCTTATTTGCCAATCTTTTGGAGAACGCGTTCAATGGGGCTCTTCTTTCGAAGAGCGGCGATCCTTTTCTCCGCCTTAAAGGAAAGGAAGTTAAGTCTTTCTTTCGGATTGAGGAGACGAACTCCTCTGGCGAAATCCACTTTAAAGAGGGCTTCCCCTTACGGAAGGATGGAAATCGCGGCTTAGGAGCGGAGCAGATCGATTCGGTCTTTAAAAAACACGATGGGATCTTGAACTTCGATTACACGGAAGGAGTCTTTAAAGTCGAAGGGGCCTTGCCCCTACATCCTTAAGAACCGAGATAAGTTAAGAAAGCCGCCATCACGGCTTTTTTCTTCTCCCGCGGAACCGGAAGAGTTTCTCCGCTCGAAAGCAAAAGGCCTTCTCCTTTTAAGCTCCGAACGAAGTCAAAGTTCACGATATAGGAACGGGATAAGGCAAAGAAACGGGGATCCCCCGCCAATAAAGAAAGGACTTCTTCCGTCGATTTTCGAATGGAGATCACCCCTTCGGTCGTTTTAAAATCTTTGACGTTCCCAAAGGATTCAATATAGAGGATGTTTCGAAGTAAAATCCGTTGAAAACCCGTTTTATTTTCGAGGACGATCCGTTTGTCTTTCGCCTTCACCCCTTCTTCGATTCGGCGGAGTGCTTCATTTAGGCCCTTCGGCTCGACCGGCTTTAGGAGATAATGGACCGCGCCAAGTTCAAAGGCTTCCACCGCTTGGTCTTCCGCGGAGGTCAAAAAGATGATCCAGGGCTCCTTCAGTTCTTTTTTTAGGATTTTCGCTAAGCTTAGACCCGTCTCCGCATCAATATAAATATCGAGGATAAAAGCATCGAAGGTGGCGAGATCCGCAAGTAAAAACGTCTTGGAACTCGTAAAAGTCACTAAGTTCACTTCTTTGCCATAGGGGCTTTGGGCCACCAAATGGGAAAGGGTGTCGAGAAAGTGGACGTCATCGTCGACGGCGGCGATTTTCATTGTTCTCATTATAGAGAGATTGGTCGGACCCGTGTAGTGGGGAAATGATTAATAAAGCCCTCACGTCCCCCCTAAAGCGGAGGCAATGAGGGCAGTAGATGCAATTAGAACGTGAGGGTATCGTACTGGGGGAGAAGCTCGGCGAGCTTCGCTTTGCAGAGATCGATGGAAGGTTTGCCTTCCGCGCTCTTCAGGCCATAGCGGCGGATGCTGCGCCTTAACATTCTCGCGTAACCAAGAATCCGGGACTTGTCCACCACTTCTTGGATCTTCTTCGGGTCGGTGGTTCCGAGATATTCCGCCATGCACTTATGGAAGAACTCTTTCGCCAGGTCATAGGGGATTCCCAAGAACTGCCCGGCTTGGCCGGGATCCGCTTCGCCAAAGCCGACGAATCCGAGGTACATCGAAGCGAATTCGAAGATCGGGTGGCCATAGGAGAGGGTATCCATATCAATCAGAAGCACCTCGCCTTTTTGAAGCATCACGTTTTTGGTGTGATAGTCGCCATGGATCATCTTGTGGACGTCGGGCACCGCGGTAATAAGAGCGGTGAGCTTATCCGCTTGATCTTTCGGCAGGTAATCCGCCAAGAAATGGGCATAATCGATATAGGTTTCCCGCTTATCGGGCATCTCGCCCGGTTCGACATTGGTGTTATGGATCTTCTTCAAGAGGTCGACGAACATCTTCACGATTTCATCGATTTTGCCCGGATCTTCCATCAGAAGTTTGCTGAAGCTCTTGGCGCTGAGAAGTTCGAAGACCGAACCATAGCCATTCCCAACTTTAACGACATCATAAGGAATCGCGGTCGGAATTCCCTTCACAAAGGCTTTGCGGGCGAGTTCGCGCTCGCGTTTGATATCGGGAAGCGAATCCGGGTTGTTATAGACCTTGATGATGGTGTCCGCGTCAATCCGGTAGACTTTGCCGTTCGCGCCTTGGCCGATCACCTCGCAACCGTCGACCGAGAGGACGCGGTAGGCCTTCTCGACCGGGATCATTTCGCTGAAACCAGTCATCTCGAGGACTTCATAAACGGCGGAAGAGACATTGATGAGCTTCAAGGTCGGTTCGACTTGGGACAAACGCAAAATCACCCGAAGACCGGCACTCGAAATATATTCGAGATTTTGGGCGTCGATCGTGAAATCGCCCGCCTTTTCTTTCGCCCGGGTCTCGTTGATCGCGGCCTCGGCGGCCTCGGCGTTGCTGGAGTCGATGTGACCGCTAAGTTCGACCACCAGGCCATCTTTCTCGACGCGGCTTTTAACGTTATCCATGGATTAATTCTCCTCCTTTTGGAGTGGATCCAAAGCTTTTTTCAATCGTCACATAGTTGTGGCCATTGTTAATTCCATACACAAAATGATCGGCGATTTTGCCCACGATGAATAAGCCTAAGCCACCAACCTGACGTTGACCCGCCGGCAAGCTCGTATCCGGTTTTGCCGCCTTGGTCGGATCATAAAGTTCGCCCGCGTATTCGAAGGTAATAATGACGGAATTATCGTGGACGAAAACGCCAAAGTCGCAATGGGGTGAGCCCGAATACTTCACGATATTGGAGAAAATTTCATCAATCACGATATCGAGCTTATCCATGATCGCCACCGGAGCGTTCTTGGCTTTCAGGTTCTCTTCAAGGAAGCTCGACAGGACCGCGATGTTTTCGGTTTTGGCATCGACTTCTTTATGATGGAAGAAATCAACGAACTGAAGGGCCAGCATCGTCATATCATCCGATTGGGCCGCCCCCGCGGTGAACTTCGTGACATCCGCTTTCACCAAACTCAAAGCGGCTTCAGGGGTATTGGTGAGCGGAGCGGAATTCGCTAAATCAAGCAAGCGCTTCTCCCCATATTGCTCGAGCGCAGGATTCATCGCTTCGGTGATGCCGTCGGTGTAGAGGAAAATCCGATCGCCCGGACCCATCTTTAAGGAATAGGGCTTGTACTTGCTTTTGCGGGAACCGGCCAAAATGAAGCCAGAGATATTCTTCAAATAAGAGAAGCCTTCGCCCGCTTTGCTGAATAAGGGCGGATTATGACCGCAGTTCACGTAAGTGAGATCCCCCGTCGAGACTTGGAGCATTCCCACCCAGGCCGTCACGAACATCTGCTGGTCATCGCCTTCAAGAAGCTGCTGATTGGTCTTCGTAATCGCATCGGCCAAAGGAAGGCCCGATTGGACATTGTTTTTGATCAGGGTTTTCGCAATCACCATGAAGAGGGCGGCCGGGACGCCTTTGCCGGAGACATCCGCCACCAAGAAAACGAAATGATCGTAATCGGTGAAGAAGAAATCATAGAAATCGCCGCCGACTTCTTTCGCCGGGGCCATCGAAGCCGAAATCGAGAATTCTTTCCGCCCCGGGAAGTCTGGGAAGATCTTCGGAAGCATCGAACCCTGAATCGAGGTCGCGACCCCAAGTTCCCCTTCCACTTGTTTGGCATGGGTTTCGGTATCGCGATACCCCCGCATCTTATCGAAGGCATACATGAGTAAACCAAAGCCAAGCATGTTGGTGAGGATGAAGGGGGCAATCAGGGTGGAAAGCGCGTCCCAAGCATAGCCCGCATCGTGCATGATCGTTAAATAGATGAAGGCCAGAAGCAAATGGAAAACCTCACTGACACCGCCAATCAATAAGCCCCATAAGCCCCGATGTTTCGCCTTGCGGAACCAAGGATGGAGAAAGCCGGTTACCATCGCGATCACAAAAGTGGAGATCGCGCAGGGAATCGTCGTGCCCGAAAGCATCGAAACGGAGGTATTCCCAGCTCGAATCCACGGATAGAAAAGCCGGAAAACACCGGCCAAGGTGCCGGCGATCAGGCCACCTAAAGGTCCGCCTAAGGCGCCGCCGAGCATCGCTCCGACATCGCGGATTGAGATTTGAGCGGAGGAACCGGGCATCGTATAGCCCGCGATCGTTGCGTAGATGCCAAATAAGCCACCGGTGACACCTAAAAGGACATGGCGGAGCGTCCGCCCTTTGGTGCTGCCGTTTAATTTTGCAAAGGAATGAGTCCCGGCTAAAAGAATGGCAAGGAGGTCGATGAACGCAATCGCGCCGAACATCTTCACGACCATCTCCAGCCAATCCATAGGGGCTCCTTATCTGAAGATCGCTCTTCTTCCTAATATTCTTCCATGCAGGTTGAAAAAAGAAAAGACCTTAATGGTCTTTCTTTCCATAATGCCAGCGCAAAGTGAAAAAGAATAATCAGCGGACGGGGTGAGCTTTTAAGAAATGGGCAAGCCGCTTCATCGCTTCTTTGAGAACATCGAGCGAATAGGCATAGGAAATCCGGATGAAACCTTCGCCTTCTTCTCCAAAGGCGGTCCCCGGGATCACGAGCAGCTTCTCTTCGCTAAATAAGAGAGAAACGAACTCATCACTGCTTAAGCCCCGTCCCGCAATATTGGGAAAGACATAGAAGGCGCCTTCGGGCGTGAAGCACGGAAGCTCCATGCTTTTTAAGGCTTCGATCAGGTAGAGTCTCCGGGCATTATAAGCTTCCCGCATCTTGATTGTCTCTTCTTCTTCGTGTTCCAAAGCATCGACCGCGGCGAATTGGCTGATCGTCGGAGCGGCAAGCAAGGTGAAGTTATGGATCTTTTTTAGGCGGGTGATGATATCGGAAGGACCGCAGACATAGCCTAAGCGCCATCCGGTCATGGCAAACGCTTTCGAGAATCCCGAGATATAGAGGGTCCGTTCCTTCATGCCTGGGTAAGCCGCGATGGAACAGGGCTTCTTCCCATAGGTGAGGTCGGCGTAGATCTCATCGGTGATGACGAGGAGATCGTGGGCCACCGCGACTTTTGCGATCGCGGCGAGATCCTTCGGCTCCAAAATCGCGCCAGTCGGATTGTGCGGATAATTCAAAATCAGCAATTTGGTGAGGGGGGTGATAGCGTTTTCGAGGTCTTGGGCCTGAAGACGGAACGCTTTATCTTCATGGAGAGGGACCGCGACGACCTTGCCCCCTGCGAGTTCGATTAAGGGAGCGTAGGAAATATACGAAGGAACGGGAAGGAGCACTTCGTCCCCTTCGTTCACGAGGGCTCGTAAAGCAATATCGATCGCTTCGGAGGCCCCGACGGTCACCAAAATTTCATCGCTTGAACTATAGGAAAGGCCATAATGGCGATCGAGATATTTGCTGATCGCTTTCCGTAACTGCGGTAAACCGGCGCCATCGGAATAGAAGGTGTAGCCATTTTGAATCGAGGCGATGCCGGCTTGCTCAATCTCGAAAGGCGTTTCGAAATCCGGCTCGCCGATGCTTAAAGAAATGACCCCTTCTTTTTTGGTGAGGGAAAAGTCCACCTTCAGTTTCGAAGGCGGAATCGCTTCGAGTCGATTGGAGAAGCGGGATCCTTTCATAAGCCCCGATCGATCCGTTTATCTTCGGGCGTATCGTCCATCACAACTTGATGGTCTTTGTATTTGCGGAGAATGAAGTGGGTTGAGGTCGAAGCGATCGAAGGAAGCGTCGCGAGCTTTTCAAAGACGAAACGGGAAACTTCCTTGACCGATTTCCGTTCCAGCATCACGGCGAAATCGTAGCCACCGGACATCAAATAGACGGCGGAAACTTCAGGGAATTTGCTGATTTCATGGGCGACTTTATCAAAACCGATTCCCTTTTGGGGCGTCACTTTGACTTCGATGAGGGCGTTGGTCTTATCTTCGTTTTCCTTATCCCAGTTGATGACGGCTTGAGTCGCGAGGACCACTCCATCATCTTTTAAGTCGCTAATCGCGGTCAAAACTTCGGCGGGTTTCACGTCAAGGCGTTCGGCCAAAGCTTCCACGCTTAAGGTCGCGTCTTTTTCGAGCAATTCCAGAAGTTGAATCGTCTTTTCTTTTCCCATGGGTGTACCTGCTTTCGATAATGATAAACGTTTTTGGGGGGAAACTGAATGTCAGATCAAGGCGTCAAGTTCTTTTTCCATCCGCTCGTTCTTCTTTGGATTCGGGTGGGCAATCAGATGGCCTTTGATGATGACCATTTCCGGCTGGCGCAAAACTTTGAGATCTTCATAAGGATTCTTCGTAAGGACAATGAGATCGGCGGACTTGCCGACGCTTACGCTTCCGGTCTCTTCTTCCAAGTGGACGATGCTCGCGTTGCCTAAAGTCGCACGGTAGAGGGCTTCTTCGTTGCTCGCTCCCGTGAGTTTTGCAAAATAGCAAACTTCACGCCACATCCCGCTTTGGGCAGCAAAAGGGCAGGCCCCATCGGTACCAAGTCCTACGGTCACCCCATATTTTCGGGCGGCTTTCGAGGCTTCGATAATCCCGTCGGCCACAATC
>MVZL01000069.1 GCA_002068375.1 Tenericutes bacterium ADurb.BinA155 | reverse complement strand
CAAAGCCATCAACGTTCCGACCCCCGCCATCATCAAGTTCTTGTTCATGCAAGGCAAGATGGTGACGATCAACCAAGTCCTCGATGACGATACGATCGGCACGATTTGCTTGCAGTTCAACTACGATTTCCGCAAGGAAAAAGTGGTGGATGCCGCCCATTTCGAAGATATCGAGATCCACGATGACCCGAAGAATCTTTCGGTCCGGCCGCCGGTCGTGACCATCATGGGCCACGTCGACCACGGCAAGACCACGCTGATCGACGCGATTCGCTCTTCCCATATCGCGGAAGGCGAAGCCGGCGAGATCACTCAGGCGATCGGCGCCTATCAAAAGGAAGTCCATGGTCAGAAGATCACCTTCATCGACACCCCGGGGCACGCGGCCTTCGCCGCGATGAGAGCCCGCGGAGCTGACGTGACCGATATCGTCGTTCTCGTCGTCGCCGCCGATGATGGCGTGATGCCGCAGACCGTCGAAGCGATTGGCCACGCGAAAGCTGCCAAAGCCCCGATCATCGTCGCAATCAATAAGATCGATAAAGCCGGCGCTAATCCCCGGAAAGTCAAAGAAGAGCTGATGCAGCACGACGTCATCCCCGAAGAGTTCGGGGGCGATGCGATCTGCTGCGAGATCTCGGCCAAAAAAGGCATCGGGATCGACGAACTCCTCGATGCGATTCTCCTCAAAGCCGAAATGCTCGAACTGAAGGCCAACCCGAACCGTTACGCTTCCGGAACCGTTCTTGAAGCTAACCTCGATAAAGGCGAAGGCCCGAAAGCGACCCTCCTTGTCCAAAATGGCACCCTCCAGGCGACCGACTATGTCGTCGTCGGCGACCTCTATGGCAAGATCCGCCGGATGACCAACGAATATCGCCAAGTCTTAAAATCCGCTGCCCCTTCGACCCCAGTCGCCGTGACGGGGTTATCGGGCGTCCCCTCCGCGGGCGACCGCTTCATGGCGTTCCCGAGCGAAAAAGAGGCCAAGGAAATTGCCGAGAAGCGCGCTTTAGCGAAGCAAGCTCAGGCTTTTGCTGGCAACTCGGGCGTGTCCGCCAACGATTTCTATGCCGCGGTCGCGGCCGGAACCAATAACGACGTGAACGTCGTGATCAAAGCCGATACCGATGGCTCGGCCCAGGCCTTAAAGGCTTCTTTGGAGAAGCTTTCGACCGATAAAGTCAAAGTCAAAGTTTTGCTCGCCCAAGCCGGCGCGATTTCGGATTCCGATGTCTTGCTCGCTTCCGCCTCCCATGCCTTGATCTACGGCTTCAACGTCCGCCCGGACGCGCGAGTCCGCCAAAAGGCCGATGAAGAGCATGTCGAAATCCACCTCCACCAGATCATTTACGAACTCCTCGATGAGATGAAAGCCGCCTTAGCGGGCAAAGTCAAAGTCGAAAAGGTCGAAGCGGTGACGGGCCAAGCCGAGATCCGCCACCTTTATAAGATCAGCAAAGTCGGGACCGTCGCCGGTTCCTATGTGACTTCGGGCGTCTTGAAAGCGGGCGAGAAGATTCGCTTGCTCCGGAGCGGCGTGATCGCCTATAGCGGCCAGCTCGGCTCCTTAAAGCGCTTCAAGGATGACGTTAAAGAAGTGAAGGAAGGCTACGAATGCGGCCTCACCATCGAGAACTTCAATGACCTCAAAGAAGGCGACGTCGTCGAAGGCTACGAACTCGTGGAGAAGAAGTAATGGCGAACCGTCAAGGCCGGATCAAATCCGTGATCGCGAAGGATATCGCCGAGATCTGCCAACGCGAACTCAAGAATCCCCATATCGGGATGGTTTCGGTGAACGAAGTCGAAGTGATGGACGATTACTCGAAAGCCAAGGTCTATGTCTCCTTTATCGGAGCCAAATACCCGCGGCAGAATTTCCTGGAGCTCCAGAAAACGACCGGGTACGTCCGCTCTTCCTTAGCGAAGATGCTCGACCTCTACCAAGTTCCGGAAATTGTCTTCATCTACGATGAGACCTATGAAAAAGCCGAGAAACTTGAAGCCGCGTTAAAACGGGAACAAGATTCGCTCGATAAAGCGAAAGGCAAATAAGCTTACCGCCGAATCTTTAGAGTCCAGGACCCCGCCGGGATCCCGGGCTCTTTTTGATCGCTGAACCCTAAACGTTTGGCGAGAGCCTTCCCCTTGGCTTTATAGAGGAAGAGGACCGGATTGGCGTCCGCGCTCGTCATTGCGAGAAAGAACTTTGCGACGTTAAGAAAGCCATCCTTGGTTTTCGGGAGGACTTCAAGGGAATTGATATTCACTTGGTGGGGGTTGTCCCAATTGAAATTGATCGAGCCCACCGCCTGATGCTTATAAAGAACCAGATAGGTGGTCCCATCCCGCTTCAAGGGCGAAAGGCGTTTTTGGGATTTGGCCCGAGCTTCTTCATATTTCAAGACATCATCCGCCGAGAGAAGAGGGCGGAGGGCGTAGCGTTTATCGAGGCTATCTTCGATTTCGATCTGGTCGAAATAGAGCTGGAACCCTTGGTAATTCCCTAGCATCGCCGCGAAGTTCTCTTCCGCTTCCGGATGGGCTTTATAAATCGTCTTCAGGAGTTCTTTAGTGAAGTAACGCTCGGTGAAACCATTCGCGGGGCAGGTGGAGGCAAGAACGGGAAGTTCTTCTTCTTTCGCCATATTGGCGAGGTCGCTTTCTTTCGCGAGAACAAGCGGCCGAATGAATTCGATTTTAGATTTTTCAAGGTACATCTTCGGCTCGAAGGTCGCCACTCTCCCGCCGTGGATCATGTTCATGAAGAGGGTTTCTAAGGCGTCATCGCGGTGATGGGCGAAGGCGACTTTGTTGTAGCCTAAGCGGTGGGCCACGCTATTCATCGCGGCCTTCTTCATCCGCGAGCAGATGCTGCAGGGGATATGCTTCCCTTCCTTTTGATGGGCTTTTAAGACGCCATAAACGAAGGAAGAATCCTCGACGATCAAGTCATAGCCGATGGATTTGCAATAAGCGATCAGGGCTTCGGGGTGGAAATTATCGAAGCCGAGATTGAGGGTGACCGGCTGGACTTTAAAGTGTTTCCCGGCGAATTTATCGTAGATCGAAAGGGCTTTAAGCAAGCAGAGCGAATCTTTCCCGCCCGAAAGCCCGACGAGGATTTTGTCCCCCTCATCGATCAAGCCGTATTTCTCATCGGCCTGCCGGAGGGCCGCTAATACTCTTCTAATGTATCTCATGGACCGAAATATTATATAATTTTCCCATGACCGATGGGGTAGTATTCATCGATAAAGCGGCGGGGGTCACCTCCCGTTCCATCGATAATCAGATTCAAAAACGTTTCGCCAATCGAAAAGTGGGGCATCTCGGCACGCTCGATCCTTTTGCGACCGGACTGCTCATTCTCGCGGTGGGGAAGGCGACCAAGTTCCTTCCTTACATCGATGATTCGAAGAAAAGTTATCTCGCTTCTTTGACCCTAGGCATCCATTCCTCGACGGGGGATCCCGAAGGCATTTTGACGAAAAGCGAAGGCCCCGTGCCGGAATTAACCGATCAAAAGATCGCGAACGTCCTCAAGACTTTTCTCGGGAAGAGCCAGCAGATTCCGCCGATGACGAGCGCGATCAAACAAGATGGCACCGCCCTCTATACCCTCGCCCACGAAGGCGAAACGGTTGAGCGGACTCCCCGTCCGATCGAAGTCTTTGATATCTCGCTCCTTCATCATGAAGGCGACCATTTCGATTTCGTGTGCACGGTCTCGAAAGGCACCTATATCCGGGTCTTAGGCGAAGATATCGCTAAAGCCTTAGGAAGCGTAGGCTATCTCACCGCCTTACGACGCCTCAGCATTGGCCCTTGGCAGCTTCGGCACGCCCATAAGCTCGAAGCCCTCGACGAGCATTGCTTCATCGACCCGACCGTGATGGTGACGGGGATGAAACATCAGGAACTCGATGACGAACAGGCGAAAAAAGCCAAGAATGGGGTTCTATTAGAACTCGATCCTTCTTTAGGGCCGAAAGTCTTGGTGGTCCAGCACACGGTCGCGATCGCGGTCTACCGCCAAGAAAGCGGAAACCATTACGTTTCGGAACGAGGGCTCTTTTAATGGACATCATCAATCTTCAGGAAAACTTCCCGAATTTCGGGGAGGATTTGGTCTTATGCTTAGGCACCTTCGATGGCTTTCATAAAGGCCATCAACGCCTCGTGATCGAAGCCTCGCTCTCGGGCGAAGGGAAAGTCGGGGTTCTCCTCTTCGACCAAAACCCGGCGAATTTCCTCTCTAACGGCAAAGAAAAAGCGATCCTGACCTCGGAGCAAGATCAGATCGAGATCCTTAAAAAACTCAGGGTCGATGTGGCTTTAATCGCCCATGTCGATGCCGCTTTCTTCGGGCTTAGCCCCGAAGACTTCATGACGAAATACCTTAAGCCTCTTCACCCGAGCCTCCTCGTGGTGGGCGAAGATTTCCGTTTTGGAAAAGGGGCGTTAGGCACCCCGAAGACCCTCGCGAAGTCCTTTCCGGTTTTGACCGTCCCCTTGCTCGAAGAAAACGGGGTCAAGATTTCGACCTCGGCGATTAAGCAATCCCTGAAGGAAGGGAAGGTCGAAGAAGCCTCGGCCTTATTAGGTCGGCCCTACGAAATCCACGGGAAAGTCGTTCATGGCTACGAATACGGCCGGAAAATCGGATTCCCGACCGCGAACGTTAGCTTAAAGGATCCTTATCTTCTCCCGAAAGGCGGAGTCTACGAAGTGATGGCCTATGTCTTAGGGATTCCCCGTCATGGCTTAGCCAATGTCGGGACCAATCCGACGATCGGTTTGCTCCAAGAACCCATCGTCGAAGTTTATCTCGAGGACTTCAACCAGGACATCTACGATAAGACGATCTACGTCGACTTCCTCACGTATGAGCGTCCCGAGATCAAATTCGATTCCTTAGAGGAACTTCAAACTCAGCTTCAAAAAGACAAAGATTGGCTGAAATCCCGGCGACAATAGGAATTAGACAATGTACAAAAAAGGCTAGGAAACAATCTCCTAGCCTTTATTTTTAAGATTGAATTACTTGAGGCCGACTTGCTGCTCAAGCGATTCCTGTTCGTCCTTTTTGTGGGAGTCGAACTTCTTGCGGTCGGCGGTGTTGAGGATCCGTTTCCGCATCCGAATCGCCCCCGGGGTGATTTCGACGAGCTCGTCGAGGTTGATGTAATCGAGGCAAGCTTCGAGCGTCATCTTGCGCGGGGCTTTTAAGACGATCGTGAGTTCGCGGGTGGACGAGCGGACGTTGGTCATCGGCTTCGTCATCGTGCAGTTCACGGCGAGATCGACCGGGTAGCGGTGCTCCCCAACGATCATGCCTTCATAGCAAATATCGCCCGGAACGATGAACATCGTCCCGTGTTCCTCGACTTTTTCAAGGGCGTAGCTGGTGGCTTGGCCCTTATCGGTCGAAACGAGAACGCCGATGTTACGCTCCCCAACGACATGGTTATACATCGGACGGTATTCTTTGAAGGTGTGGTTGATGATGCCATAGCCCTTGGTCATCGTTAAGAAATTGCTGACGAAGCCTAATAGGCCACGGGAAGGAATGACGTAGTTCAAACGGGTGACGCCGTTATTGGAGGTCATGTCGCCGAGGACGGCGCCGCGATCGCCCAAAATCGTCATCATATCGCCCACGAATTCATCGGGGACATCGAGTTGAAGGTCCTCGTATGGTTCGCATTTGACCCCGTTGATCTCTTTGATGATGACCTGAGGTTTGCTGACTTCGAGTTCGAAACCCTCGCGCCGCATCGTCTCGATGAGGACGCCAAGGTGAAGTTCGCCCCGTCCGGAGACGATCCAAGTCTCGCAATTGGGCTTACGGACATAGCGGAGCGAAACATCGCGCTGAACTTCTTCATAAAGGCGGTCTTCAATGACTCGGGCGGTTACGAATTTGCCATCCTGGCCCCGTAAAGGCGAGCTGTTGGTGCCAAATTCCATCTGCAAGGTCGGCTCATCGACCCGTAGGGCCGGTAAGGCTTCGAGGTGACCCGGGGCGCAAATTGTCTCGCCCACGCCCATATCGGTGAGGCCCGCGATGCCGCAAATATCGCCGGCTTCGACTTCGTTCACTTCGCTGCGGGTCATCCCTAAGAAGGTGTAGAGCTTCATGACTTTGAAATCGCGGGTGGTGCCGTTTAAGCGGATATCGGTTAAAGTATCGCCGACTTTCACGACGCCGCGTTTCACGGTTCCGATGCCGATACGGCCGACGAAATCGTTATAGTCGAGTAAGGCCGGTTGCCATTGGAACGGCGCGGCGGGATCGGCTTTAGGTTCTGGAATGTTCTTGATGATGGCTTCATAGACCGCTTCCATCCCATCTTTTTGAGTCGCGGGATCGGGCGAAGTCGAAGAAGTGCCATTGAGCGCGGAAGTATAAACGACCGGGAAATCGAGGAATTCATCGGGAGCGCCGAGCTGAATGAAGAGGTCAAGGAC
>MVZL01000068.1 GCA_002068375.1 Tenericutes bacterium ADurb.BinA155 | reverse complement strand
CAACTCGTTCAGGAACTCGGCCGCGATCCGACCGCCGAAGAGATTTCGGCGAAGATGGATGGCACCCTTTCCCCCGATCGAATCCGCGAAATTCAGCGGATTGCGCTCGAACCGGTCTCCTTAGAAACCCCGATCGGCGAAGAGGATGATAGCCACTTAGGCGATTTCATCGAAGATAAAGAGACCCAGTCGCCGGAAGAGTACACGACCAAATCCCTTTTAAAGGATGAACTCTATGAAATCATGAAGGATCTGACCGACCGGGAGGAACGGGTCTTAAGACTCCGCTACGGGCTCGACGATAACCGGCCGCGGACCCTTGAAGAAGTCGGCCGCGAATTCGGGGTCACCCGTGAGCGGATCCGTCAAATCGAAGCCAAAGCCATTCGGAAGCTCCGCCATCCGACTCGGGCGAAGAAACTCGGCGATTATCGCGACACGATCTTCACGACTGGACCCGATACCCATAAGTAATCGCGAAGGAAAAAAGGCAAACCATGCAAGAACTCTCGCCCCGCCAAAAGAAAATCCAACAAGTGGCCGCCTCGTTTATCGAAAAAGGCCACAAGACTGGGAAAATCGATCAAAACGAAGTCCTCGCGGCGACCGATGATCTCGATCTGACCAGCGAAGAATTCGACCATCTGGTCGATCTTTTCGCCGCTGCGGGTTTTCAAATGAGCGATGATGGCGGCGATCTTAATCTTGAAGAAGAGGACGATAGCGATGAGGCCGAGGACGAGGACGCCGAGGCGCCCAAAGACGACGACCTCGAAGCTTTGGAGACGGTGAAGCCGAACGTTCCGCTAGAGAAGACCGACGATCCGCTTAAGCTCTACCTTCAACAGATCGGCCAATATAAGCTATTGACCGCAGACGAAGAGAAAGAACTCGCCAAACGGGCGAAAAATGGCGATACCGAAGCGAAAGACGCCCTAATTAACGCCAACCTCCGCCTCGTTGTTTCGATCGCGAAGAATTACCAATCGAAAGGGATGCCGCTCCAGGATCTGATCCAGGAGGGGAACCTTGGCCTCGCCCATGCCGTTGAAAAATTCGATTATACCAAGGGCTTCCGTTTCTCGACCTATGCGACTTGGTGGATCAAACAATCGATCACCCGGGCTTTGGCCGACCAATCGCGGACGATCCGGGTTCCGGTCCATATGATCGCCCAGATCTCCAAAGTCCGGAAAACCCAGCGGGAACTGACCCAAAAGCTCGGGCGGGAACCGACCTTATCCGAAGTCGATGAAGCGATGCCGGAATACGACGAACGCGACATCAACCGGATCCTTTCGGTTCCGATGGATACGATTTCGCTCGATGCTCCGGTCGGCGAGAACGAGGAAGGCGGCGAGATCGGGGATTTCGTGAAAGACCCGGACGCCGATGACGAAGCGACTTCAGGGCTTGACCGCGAAGATCAGCTGGAACTCATTCGGAAGGGCCTCGACTATTTGCCACCCCGTGAAAAAGAAATCATCACCTTGCTCTATGGATTAGGGACCAGTCGGGCGATGTCGCTCGAAGAAGTGGGCCAAAAGTATGGACTCACCCGGGAACGGATCCGCCAGCTTCGCGAACAAGCTTTAGCTCGGATGCGCAAAGGCTTAAAGGGGTCGAACCCGAATGATTAAGCTTTCGAAACGGCTCCAAGCGGTCGCCGATTTGGTCGAACCGGATTGCTATTTGGCCGATGTCGGAAGCGACCATGCGATGCTCCCGATCTATCTCTTACAAAAAGGGACGATCAAATGGGTTCAGGCCATCGAGAACAAGATGGCGCCCTATCTTCGGATGAAAGGCAATATCGAAGGAGCGGGCTTTTCGAGCCACGTCCTTTGCACCTTAGGCGATGGCTTAACCTCGCTTTCCCCAGAAGTCACGGGCCTCACCATCTGTGGGATCGGCGGTCTCCTCACCTGCCAAATCCTCGAGAAAGATCCGAGCAAGCTTCAGAATATCCATTCGATCATCCTCGACCCGCACCGGGACCTCGTCGCGGTGAGGCAGCGGGTGAGCCAACTTCATTTTCACCTCGTCGATGAAACGATGGTCTACGAAGATAAGATCTACTATTCGATCATGAAGTGGTGCCCGGGCGATCCGGTCCGGCCTTATAACGAAGACGAACTCCTTTTTGGGCCGTTCCTCATGCTGAAACGCGGCGAGATCTATCAGGACTACATCAAGGATCAGCGAGCGAAAGTGAATGCGATATTAAATGGGGGCCTCCCGAAAGATAAGCGGGAGTACTACCTCAATCTTTATCGGAGGATCACCGCGCAACTATGAAACAGCGAAGTTTGCTTAGGGCCTTAGCCTGCTATTATCCTAAAAGCCTCAGGGAACCTGGGGATTTTGGGGGTTTGATGGCCGGACGGATCCCGAATGACGTCCATAAGATTTTGCTTTGCCTCGACTTCGATGACGAAGTCTGGGATTTGGCGGCGCGGGAACGGCCCGACCTCATCTTGACCCACCATCCTTTTATCTTTGGAACGCCCGCTAAAGTCTTAAAGGCCGATCCGATCAAAAAGGCTCTTTATAAAAAAATCATCGCCAACGGTTTCTGCGTCTACAGCATCCATACCAATTTCGATGCGGGGACGCCAGGGATGAACGATGCCTTAGTGGCCGCGCTGCAGCTCCAAAACGTCCGGCACCTCGAAGGATCCACCATGGCTCGCGGCGGCGATCTCCCCGCGCCGATGGAAGTCCATGATTTCGCCCGTTACGCCAAAAATAAGCTCGGTGTTTCCTATGGTTTATTGATCGCCAAAGGCAAGCCGACGGTCCAAAGCGTCGCGATTATCGGTGGGGGTGGCTGGTTTGAAAATGAGCTGGCCCAAAAGCTCGGTTACGATATCTATATCTCCGGCGACATGCCGCACCATGGCCGCCGCGAAGTGGTGCTCCGGCACTATAACTATCTCGATTTGCCCCATGAGATCGAACACGTCTACATGGCCCAAATGAAAAAGACGCTGCTCCTCATCGACCCGACCTTAGAAATCGTCACGGTGGATCACGAACAGTTGCCCGAAGTGATTTAAAGGCTCTTTAAATAGGCAAGGCAGGCGTTATAAGACTCGAAGGAAGTCGAAGCTCCGCTTCCTAAGGCCACTTTCTTTTTGCCGGTAAAATCGATTTTCTTCAAGGCGGCTAAATCGAGGACCAAATAGGTCAAAAAGCCCTGTTTTTTGGCGATTTCAGCGAGTTTTAAGGAATTATTGCTCCGCTTCGATCCTAAGATGATCACGGCTTCGATCTCGGGAGGAAGGGCCTTTATGGCTTCCTGCCGGAGGCTGGTGCTATGGCAACGCTCCGAACCGATCGTGGCGTTAGGGAAGTCCGAAAGGATCTGCTGGTGGGCCTTCGTTAGTTCCTCTTCGCTCAAAGTCGTTTGGGAAATGACGTGGGGGGCGGGCCCTTGGACTTGGCTCTTTCGATAAGCATTGGTTTTCACATCGTAGAAGATCGCGGTGGGATCATTGGCTAAAAAGGCCAAAGACTCTAAGTGGCCGGGGACCCCGACATAAATCACGCTAGGCTCCGCGCGAGCTTCCTTCAAATTGAGGGTGACGAAAGGGCAGGTCGCGTCATAGATTTTCAAATGCTTGGCCGCGGCGATTTGGTCAAACCCTTGGTCGTGGCCATGGGCGGAAAAGACCACGACTTGGCCGTCGGGGATCTCGAGCAATTGCTCGCGTAAAGGGGCATCTTTTTCGTCGAGCAGCTTTAAGCCCAAAGCCTTTAAAGAAGCGACCGCGTCTTCGTTATGGACGAGCATCCCTAAAAGATAAACCGACTTATCGGGGCTTTCTGCGACCGCTTTTTTCGCTAAAGCCAAGGCCCCTTGGACCCCAGCGCAATACCCGTAAGGTTTGATCGCATAAACTTCCATGGCCCTTATTTTCGCGCGCGGGAGGTGAAAAAGAAAGCCAAAGCCCGTATAATAGTCCCGCTATGGCAACCTTCAGTGCATTCAATCTTTCGCCGAAACTCGTCGCCGCGCTCGATAAGCTCGGCTATCATGAGCCCTCACCGGTTCAGAGCAACGTGATTCCGAAGGCCTTACAAGGCCAATCCCTCATTTGCCAAAGCGAGACGGGATCCGGAAAAACCCACGCTTATTTGATCCCGATCCTCCAAAAGATCGACCCGAACCTTCCGCGGTTACAGGATTTGGTGATCTGCCCTTCGCGCGAACTGGCGCGTCAGGTCTATGAATTCGCCAAACCTTTCGAACGTTTTTTCCCGCACCTCAAGATCCGGCTTTTCACTTCGGAAACCGAAAAGTCGCAGAATAGCGAAGGCTTAAGCGAAGCCCCGCAGCTCGTGATCGGGACCCCCGGTCGGCTCAAAGACCTTTTGATCGATGACTACGCCCTCGACCTCCATAATCTCCGGACCTTAGTCCTCGATGAGGCCGACATGCTGATGGATTTAGGCTATTTCGACGATATCGACGCGATCTATAGCAAACTCTCGAGCGAACCTCAGGTGATGGTTTTCTCCGCCACCTTGACGGTCGGGCTCAAAGAAAAGCTTCATAAGTACATCAAGAGCGATTTCCTTTATGAATCGGAGCAGCACATGACCGCGGCTGGCGTTTCGCACCACCTCGTCGATATCAAACACGTTGGGACGATTGAGGCTTTGAAGTCGTTCTTGCGGATCCGTAACCCGTATTTGGTCCTGGTTTTTGCCTCCCGGAAAGAAGACGTCAACAAGATTTACGCCGCCTTAAAAGACGACAAACTCTCGGTCACTTGCTTCTCGGGCGATCTCGAGCAGCGGGAACGGCGGAAGACCATCCGGATGATCAAAGAGAACCGTTATCAGATCATCGTCGCGAGCGATCTTCTGAGCCGCGGCATCGATATCGAAGACGTGACCGATGTAGTTTCGGTCGATCTTCCGAACGATCAGGAATTCTATTTCCATCGGGCGGGCCGGACCGGTCGCTTTGGCAAAAAGGGCGATTCTTGGGTATTTTATAACGCCGATACGGTCGCGCGGCCTCAAGAGCTTTTAAAGGCGGGCGTCCCCTTTGATTTCTATACCTTAAAAGGCGATAAACTCGAAATCGATCCGGTCGGCTTGCTTCCGAAAAAGAAGTTGAGCAAAAAGAAGGCCTTCCCGGAGGAAGAGCGCCGCGACGTCAAGATCGCGAAGGCCAACTCCCGGGTGAAACGGGTCAAACCCGCCTACAAGAAGAAGATGCGCTGGGCGGTCGAAAAGGTGAAGAACAAGTATCGGCATAAAGCGATCGAACGCTCGATCCGGAAACGGAAGTCCGATGCTTATAAGGCCCAAGCTCGCCAAGTCAAAGATTCGACGAAAGAATAAAGAAAACCCTCGGGACGACCGAGGGTTTTATCTTTTAGAGCTTTTGGATCTCGGCGATGATGGCGTCGTAGGCTTCCGAGGATTTCACCGTTTTGATGATCTCGCCTTTTTTAAAGATTACCCAGCAATTTTTGCCTCCGGCCATTCCGAGGTCGGCGTGCCGGGCTTCGCCGGGGCCATTCACGACGCAACCCATGATCGCGACGGTTTTATTGATGTGGTGATCCTCAAGATAGGCTAAGACGCTCTTTGCCATCGGAATGAGATCGACTTGGGTCCGGCCGCAGGTCGGGCAAGAAATAAAGGTCGGATAATCGGGGTAAAGGCCTAAATCGTGAAGGAGCCGTTTGCAGGCCCGGATTTCTTCTTCCGGATCGTCGCTTAACGAAATCCGGATCGTATCGCCGATCCCTTCAAGAAGCAAGGGGGATAAGCCAGCGGCGGAACGGATCAGTCCGATATCTTTCGGCCCGGCTTCGGTGATCCCTAAATGCAGGGGGTAGGGGAACTTTTGGCTGGCGAGGCGATAAGCGGCGACGGTTTCTTGGACCGAGCTGCCTTTTAAGGAAATCACGATATCGTGGAAGCCGAGGTCTTCGAGGATTTTGACGTGCTTAGCGGCCGAAGCCAAAAGCCACTCGGCCCGGATAACGTCTTTTCCCTGATAAATCGTTTTATCGAGCGAACCGGAATTGACCCCGATCCGAATCGGGCAATGGTGGGCTTTGCAGGCGGCGACAACCGCCTTAATTCCTTCGATCGAGCCGATATTTCCCGGATTGATCCGGACCGCATCGACCCCGCCTTCGATCGCGGCTAAAGCAAACTCATATTCGAAATGGATATCCGCGACTAAAGGAATCGAAGTCCGCTTCTTGATTTCACCAAAGCTTTTCGCGTCCTCAAGATCGAGGACGGAAAGGCGCATAATGTCGGCCCCAAGGGCAGCACAACGGTTAATTTGAGCCGATACTTCCTCTACTTTTGAGGTTTTGATATTGCACATCGACTGAATCAAAACCTTGGATTGGCCCCCGAGCGGGGTTTTTCCTAAGTAGACTTGATGAGTGCGTTCCCGAGCTTGCATAGCAAGACTATTGTAGACTAAAGGCGGTTAATCTTGTAGATTTTAGCGAATCGCTATGATAGACTAGCAAGGCGAAAAAAAGGAAGCGTGATTCATTATGGCCAGTAAACGTGACGAAGTGATCTTGAAATGCAGCGTCTGCGGTG
>MVZL01000067.1 GCA_002068375.1 Tenericutes bacterium ADurb.BinA155 | reverse complement strand
TGCGCCAGGCGCGTTCGCCGATAGCGGTGCCGTCAACAAGTGGTTCGAAACGATGGGCTGGGGCCATTTCCCCTTCTTAGGCAAGGTCAACAATTCCTCGATCGACGTCTCCACCGGGGATTACATCATCCCGAAGATCTTCCTCATCGTGATCAATATGTGGGTCGGCATTCCTTATACGATGCTCTCGACCTCGGGCATTCTCATGAACATCCCGGACGATCTTTATGAATCGGCCCGGATCGATGGCGCCTCGCCTTGGACCCAGTTCTGGAAGATCACGATGCCGTACGTTCTCTTCGTGACCGGGCCTTCGCTCCTCACCTCCTTCATCGGCAACATCAATAACTTCAACGTCATTTACTTCCTCACCGGCGGCGGCCCGCAAAGCCAAGACAGCATCGGCCTTGCTAACGCCGGCCACACCGACTTATTGATCACTTGGCTCTTTAGAATCACGACGACGGAACCGCCAAACTACAATATTGCTTCCGTCATTGGTATCTTGGTCTTCGTGATCTGCGCGTTCTTCTCGCTCATCATGTATAAGCGGATGGGCAGCGTTCAAAACGAGGAGGAGTTCCAATAATGGCAAACACTGTTTTAACGGGCAAACCGATGGTTACCCCCGAAAAGAAGCAACACGAAGGCTCGATCAAAGCCCGCCGGGTCGCTTCGGATACGCTCATTTACATCATCTTGACCGTGATGGCCGTCATTTGGCTCCTTCCGGTCGTCTGGCTCTTGCTCCAAAGCTTCTCTGGGGAAAAAGGACAGTCGGGCTTGGTCCATTTCATTCCGGAATCCTGGGGTTTTGATAACTACAAGTTCCTCTTCACGAACCAAGTTTGGTCGAAGTCGGGGGATGCGATCGAAGAAAGCCAATATAACTTCTTCTTCAAGATCAGCTCCTCGGGCGAACCTCAGCTCGGCGCCTTCCTCTATACGGCGATCATCGCGGCCTTAACCGCGGTCATCGCGACCTTATTCACCCTGGCGACTTCCTACGCCTTCTCCCGTTTACGCTTCAAAGGCCGCACGATGATGATGAAGGTCATCTTGATCATCGGGATGTTCCCGGGGTTCTTGGGACTGATCGTTCTCTATCAGATCTTTAACCAGATGGGTCTATTCGATTCCAACAATCCGACTGGCGTCATGTGGGCCCTCGTGATTTGCTATTCCGGCGGCGCGGGCATGGGCTACTACATCTCCAAAGGCTTCTTCGACACGATCAGCAAACAGATCGATGAAGCGGCCATGGTCGATGGGGCGACCCGGTTCCAGATCTTCTACAAGATCACCTTGCCGCTTTCGAAGCCGATCGTCGTCTACACGATCCTGACCGCGTTCATGGGCCCGTGGGCTGAATTCATTACCGCGAAGTATATGATGCGCGGTGGTGTCACCAATGGCACGAGCGGTGGCGTCGTCACCGTCGCGCCGCAACTCTTCGACATGCTCGATGAAAAGGTCAACCGGAGCCAATACTTCGGCCAGTTCTGCGCCGGCGCGATCATCGTCGCCGTCCCGACTTCGCTTCTCTTCATCGCTCTTCAAAAGAACTACGTTTCCGGCGTCACCGGAGGCGCGGTCAAGGGTTAGAGCATCCTTAACGTTTTTGCCGATTTTAGCAAGGGGGCGACCAAAATCACCCCCTTTGCACTTATTTAAAGGAGAAGCGAATGAGAAAAAACCGTGCCGCTACTTATCTTGCCTTATTGGTTCCTTTTCTTTGCGGTTGCGGGGAAAGCGGCTACGCGGTTGAGAAAGTCTCGAATGAGGGCGGCTCCGCCGTTTACGAAATCTTCGTGGGCGAATTCGCCGATAGCAATGGCGATGGCTCGGGGGACCTTAATGGCATCACCAATCATCTGGATTACCTTGAGGATCTCGGCGTTTCCTATCTTTGGCTCACCCCGATCCATCCTTCCAAGAGCTACCACAAATACGATGTCGATGATTACTACAGCATCGATTCCAAATTTGGCACCTTAGCGGATTTCGATAACCTCGTCGCGAAAGCCAAAGAGCACCATATCGGGATCCTGCTTGACATGGTCTTCAACCATTGCTCGGTTTATAATCCGCTCTACACCCAGTTCTTCAATGACTTCCGTAATGGCAATAAAGGCGGGCACGGCTACGATTTCGTTTGGTCGAAGACCGCCAAAGAGGGCTACCACTTTTTCTCGGAGCTCGGGGTCTACGTCGAATCGCGCTTCAGCGAAACGATGCCGGAATTCGATCTCAGCAAACCCTATATCATCGAACAGCAAAAAGCGGTTCAAGAGTTCTGGCTTGACCATGGGGTCGCCGGATTCCGTTACGACGCGGTCGGTTACTATTTCTATGGCGATACGGCGAAGAACGTCGATTACATGAAGACCCTGGTGAGCGAATGCCAAGCTAAAAAGGCCGATGTCTATCAAGTGGGCGAAGCCTGGCCGAACAATTGCACGGAGGCCGATATCGCGACCTACCAAAGCAGTGGGATGCACGCCTTTAACTTCCCGACCTCGGAGAACAATGCGGCCGGAAGCGTCGGCTACGTCGGCTATAGTTCGGGCTTAGCGAGCTTCGTTACATCGGTGGTGAATGCCCAAACTCAGATCGCGAATGCCGGTGGGGTCGAACCCTGTTTCTTCGTCTCGAACCACGACCAATCCCGCTGGGGCAATTACTATAACGGGAAGGTCGATGAAGAAAAGAAACGGAAGCTGATCGCTTCCTGCTACCTGCTCACCCCGGGCACGCCCTTCCTTTATTATGGGGAAGAGCTGGAGATGCTTGGGACCAAGCAATCGAGTTTCGATAACTATATCCGCCAGGCGATGCAGTGGGGCGAATCGACGCCAGACTGTGCCCAGCCCCAAGGCGTTACGTTCCCCGACCAAGTGAAGACCACCGTGACCTCCGCGAAAAGCGAGGGTTGGAGCTTCCTCAATCATTACCGGAAAGTCCTCTCGATCCGGAACAAATACAACGATCTTTTCCGTTATGGGACCTATGCGGCCCAAGATTTAGGCGATTCCCATTTAGGTTGCTTCAAAATCACGTATAATAATGAAAGTCATTATTTGGTTCACAGCAATTCCGCGACCGCGTTAACGGTGACGACGAGCTTCGGATCTTCGTTATTAGAAGATATCGAAACCAGCGGAAGCGCCTCCTCATTCCGCAATCATCAATTAACGGTGCAACCGTATTCGAGCGTTTTGCTCGGATGAAAGGAACTTTATGAAAAAACAAGGCATCATCTGGACGTTCTCGCTCCCCTTAATCGCTGGCCTATTGGTTGGCTGCGGCGAAACGAGTTCGAGCGCGAAGTCGGGGACCGGAAATAGCAGTTCCGGCGCGGTCACTTCGGTTTCCGGAGGATCGGGGGTCAGTTCCGGCGCGGCCGAGACGAGCTACGCCGATTCGACCTGGGAAGGCAAAGTCAAAATCTATTACCATAACGACCAAAACGATTACGCGACCAAACGCCTTTGGGTTTGGGCGGCGGGGGTGGGCGGAAGCGATCTCGGGGAAGTCGAATTCGATAACCAAACTTCCGCGGATGACTTCGGCGTCTACAAAGTCTTCGATCTCTCCGATTCCACTTGGGCTGGCAAAACCACGACCTCGATGTCCTTCATCGTGAAGACCAAAGGGACCTGGAGCGGCCAATCCACCGATACGCTCGTTCAATTCGGGAAGTATGTGAGCGCCGCGGTCGATAACATGATCACCGTCTACGCCTGCGATGGCGAAGGCGGCAATATCGATACTTACGTTCAGAAGAACGACGCCCTCGGCGACCGGATCGCCACCGCGGCCTTTACCAGTTGGACCAAGATCCATGTGACCGGTGGGGGCACCGCCGGGACCCGCGAAGCCTCCGAAGTCGGCAAAGTCGAATCCTACCGTCTCTATGGTTATGACGCCTCCTATTACCGCTTAAGCGCGGCCGATCGGCTCCTCCATAAGGAAAGCTATTTCCTTTCGGAAGAGAGCCCGAAATCCAATGCCTTCGATATCACCTTAGCTGCGGAAGCCGATCCCTCTTTGGCCTATACGATCGAAGCCTATATGAGCCTCGATACCAGCAAAAAGAAGAGCAAGTCCGCGGCGTTCACCGCCCTTTTCGATACCGCGAATTTCACGAGCAAATATACCTATACCGGAACCGATCTTGGCTGCAGTGCCACCCACGATTCCGCGATCTTCAAGGTTTGGGCCCCGACGAGCTATCGGATGCAGGTCACGATCTTCATGACCGGCACGCCCGCCGACATCTATACCGGCAAGTACGATCCGACCCGCGGCTGGGGAACCACCTACGAGATGGAGAAGGGCGAACACGGGGTTTGGCAATTGGAGATCAAAGACGATCTTCTCGATAACGCCTCGCCTTATTTCTATACCTATACCGCCACGAACGCGATGGGCACGAACGAAGTCTGCGACCCTTACGCGAAGGCGACCGGCATCAATGGCCGCCGGGCGGCGATCGTGGACTTTAAGACCCTCAGAAATCCGACCGATTGGGACAAGATCGATAATTCCTTCGCCTATGGGAGCGGTTCCTTGCTCCCGAAGATCACTTCGGCGAACCAACTTTCGGTCTATGAAGCCCATATTCGCGACTTGACCGCCGATAAGACCTGGATCTCCAATAACAGTTATAAGAACGGGACCTACCAAGCCTTTAGCGAAGCGGGGACGACCTATTCTTCGGGCGCGACCACCGTCAAGACCGGGCGCGACGATATCGCCGAGATGAAGTTCAACGCGGTTCAGCTTTTACCGGTCTTCGATCAAGATAACGATGAGCGCTGGACCCTTGAGAATGGCGATCCGGTCGAAGCCTATAACGCGACCCAAGGGGTGAACGCCCCCGCCTATAACTGGGGCTACAATCCGCTCAACTATAACGTGGTCGAAGGCGTCTATTCTTCGAATCCGTTCGATCCGCTCACTCGGGTGAGCGAGTACAAGCAGCTCATCAAGAACTACGCGGACGATGGGATCCGGATCATCATGGACGTCGTCTATAACCACGTCTCCTCCGTCAATAACTGCAACTTCACGAAGCTCGTCCCGTATTACTACTTCCGGACCAACGCCGAAGGCTATTACACCAACGGGTCGGGCGTCGGCAACGAAACCGCGACCGAGCGGCCGATGATGAGCCAATTCATCGTCCAGTCGCTGTGCTGGTGGGCCAAAGAATATAAGATCAAAGGCTTCCGCTTCGACGTGATGGGCGTCCTGGACGTCGCGACGATGAAAGCGGCCTCGAAAGCCCTCTACGCGATCGATCCGACGATCGTCCTCTATGGCGAAGGCTGGACCGCCGATGGTTCCCACAATATGGATGAGAAGGGGAGCCGGGCGACCGCGGCCGCTTGCTATAGCGAGCTTTATGCTAATGGCGCCACTGGGGATTGCCCGATTGCGGTCGGCTGCTTCAATAGCGTCGGTAAGTCGGCCCTTAAAGGCGAAGAGCATCTCGGCTGGGGCTTCATGAACAAAGGCTCCGACTGGGGCGCCAACGAAAAAAATGGCGTGTGCTATATGCTGAACGGCCACATGGGCGATCCTAACGGCACCGACTTTGGGGCCAATCCGACCCAAACCGTGAACTATGCTTCTTGCCACGATAACTACACCCAATATGACCAGATGAACTACACGGTCGGGACTGGGCCTTCGAGCTCGGCCGATTCGACCGTCGCGATGGAAGCGACCGTCGCCTCTTGCGCCGCCGTTCTCTTTAGCGAAGGCATCGCCTTCACCCAAGGCGGGGAAGAGATCTTTCGCCAGAAAGTCATGAAGAGCGATGATCCTTCTTTCTCCACCATCGATTCGGGCGATTTCGTCGCCTTAGGCGATGGGACCAAGCTGGTCCGGAACTCCTACATGTATGGCGATGCGGTCAATAGCTACAAGTGGGACCGCAAAGTCACCTACAATGCCTACTTTGAGAAGTTCAAAGCGGCCGGGGTGGCCCGGGCGAGCGTCCTTGAGGCGATTTTAGGGAGAGGTTACGATTCCGCCTGCGATCCTTCGAAATACCGTTATGGGGCCCAAGGGGTCACCGGTTGGAGCGATGCGATTGATCATGGAGCCGGCTTAGCTTACCAAATGCTCGATAACTCTTCCCATTATTACTACGGCTTCTTATTGGGCCGGATCAAATCGGATGGTTATGGAGCGACCGGCGGCAGCACCTCGATCGGGATGGGCAGTGGAACCTATCAGATCGTCTACGATTCCTATGGCCGGAGCGGTTCGATCACCGTTGGGACGTCCTACACCTTCACCGGTTACCAAAACGAGTTCTTGGTCCTCAAGAACTTCTAATCGGCAAAGAGGTTACCGGGTTCCTTCCGAAAGGAGGGAACCCTTTTCGTTAGGCTTTATCGGGTGTTTCCTTATCTTTCGTGGGACGGATTTCCTTATTCATTTCTTTGGGATATTGCTCTATAATAAATAGGATTTAAGGGGAGATATTCATTTGAAGTTTCCCTTTTCTATCGGAGGAAAATCGATGAAGATCCAAAAAGGATTGGGCTTAGCTGTCTTCTCTTTTGCGTGTCTGAGTTTGCTTTCGGGCTGCGGGGGCGATAGTTCCACGTCTTACACCATCACCTTCAATAGCCAAGGCGGGAGCGACGTCGCGGCGATCAAAGTGAATGCCGGGGCGAAAGCCAGCAAACCCGCCGATCCCACCAAGAGCGGCTCGG
>MVZL01000066.1 GCA_002068375.1 Tenericutes bacterium ADurb.BinA155 | reverse complement strand
CCCCTTTATTTCTCGGCTTATGAATGCTTTTGCAAAGCGTCGGCCCTAGGTTCCTTAGAAGCGATCTACCGCCTCTCCGATTGCTATCTTTATGGCTATTATGTCCAACCGGATCCGACCTTTGCTTTCCAACTCCTCGCGAGCGCCTATGGCGAAGTCTACGCCCGTTTCACCGTCGATCACCGGAACTGGTACGACCTCCCCGGCTATTCTTGCCGCCTCGCCAAGATGTATCAAAAAGGGATCGGAGTCGCCCAAGATGAAGAACTCGCGATCCGCCTCTTCCTTTTAGCGGAACTCTCTTATAATCTCCGGGCCACGTTCGATGATGCCCACCCCGAACCCGATCTCTATGATGAAATCGAGAAGGGAATCACGATGATCGCGAAAGTTCATCATCTGCATCACCATGATCCGATCTTCGACGCCGACACCTTCTCCGCTTCCTTTGGCGAAGGCAATAACCCGGCGGAAACGAAACAGTTCTCCCTCGTGGAGTTCGACGCCTCAAGCGGCGAACTCTCCTTTGATATGAGCTATCCAAACCCGCCGCTCATCATCGACGTCGCTTCGCTTTACGCCGGCTTTGTCTCCGGGACGATCCGCTGGGAATTCAACCAGGTCGCGGATGTGAAAGCCTCCTCGCGGCAGGATTGGCAAAAGCTCGAAGGCAATAACGAAGATGGCTGGAGCTTCATCCACGTGGATGAAAACGGTTCCGAAGATACGATCGCCGAACTTCGTTTCTATAGCGATCCCAAAAAAGAAATCAAAGGCAAGAAGATCGTTTTAGCCCCGAAAAAGGGTAAGCAGCGGAAATAGATTTTCCATGAAAGCTCTCACTCCGCTCAAGAAGTACAAAGCCAAAGTCTTATTGGCGCCGCTATTCAAACTCTTTGAATGCGTTTGCGAGCTTTTCGTGCCTTTCTTAGTGAAGGACATCATCGATATTGGGATTGCCCAGAGCGATGGCACCTATATTTTGACCCGCAGTCTCATCATGCTGGCCTTAGCCTTCGCGGGCTTTGGCGTCACGATGATCACCCAGTATCTCGGAGCGAGGGTTTCCGCCGACTACGCCTACGACCTCAAGAAAGAACTCTACCGTCAATTAAACGCCATCTCTTCGCGCCAACTCGAAAGCTTTGGCAAGAGCAAAGCCCTCACCCTCATCAATAACGATTCCTTTTCGCTTCAAGTCGGGGTCAACATGTTCATGCGGTTATTGGTTCGGGCCCCCTTCTTGGTCATTGGCTCCGTCATTTCAGCCTTCATCCTTTCGCCTTTAGCCGGTTGCATTGTCTTGGGGGCTTTGCTTCTTAGCAGCGCCGTCATCTTCATCGTGATGGCCCTCACGCCCAAGAAATATCAAGCGATCCAAGAGGAACTCGATCATATTTCAACGCTCGGCGAAGACGATCTCACCGGGGCTCGGGTCGTTCGGGCTTTCAATAAGGAAGCGGTGGAGCAGACCCACTTTGAAAAAGCCTCGCTCAGTTATCGGAAGAAAGCCTTTGTTCTCGCGCGGATCAACGCCTTCATCAACCCCCTCACCTTCGCCTTCACCAACCTCGGCGTCTTCTTGGTTCTTTATCTTGCCGGCTATCAAAGTGGCAGCGGCGTGAGCGTCGGCACCGCGGTCGCTTTAATGAACTACTTAGCCCAAGCGCTCACCGCCCTTGTCCTCTTCTCCCGGCTCATCACCAGCCTCTCCAAGGCCCTCGCCTCGAAAAAACGGGTCGATGCTTTCTTCGCGATCGCCCCCGACATCGTCGATGGGAAAGAAAATTCCGCCCCGATCGAAGTCGGTTCGCCTCTGTATTCTTTCCAAAACGTTTCGCTCTCCTTTGGGGGCGAAGAATATGCGCTCAAGAACCTGAACTTCGAGATTAAAGCCGGTGAGCGGATTGGCTTAATCGGAGGGACGGGATCGGGCAAATCCTCCTTGGTGGCTTTATTGGAACGCTTCTACGATGCAAGCCAAGGCGCGATCCTTTTCCAAGGCCAAGATATCAAGAACTATAACCTCAATTCCTTGCGGGGCAATATCGCGTTGGTCAGCCAGAAGCCCCAACTCTATAAAGGCACGATCAAGAGCAATTTGCTTTTGGGAGATCCTTCCGCGAGCGAAGAGATGGTCCGAAACGCCCTCAGCGATAGCTTGGCCGAGGAATTCGTCTCGAAGTTCGAGGATGGCCTAAACCACCCGGTCGAAGAAGGCGGCGTGAACCTCTCGGGGGGCCAGAAGCAACGGCTTTTGATCGCCCGGGCATTGCTCTCAAACCGCCCGATCCTCATTCTCGATGATTCGACGTCCGCCCTCGACTACAAGAGCGACTTGTTGGTCCGGCAAAATATCAAAAAGAGACATGATTTAACGACGTTAATCGTCTCGCAGCGGGCCACTTCGATCCGCGATTGCGACATCATTTACGTCTTGGACCATGGGGAAATCGCGGCCAAAGGGACTCATGAAGAACTGCTTGAACATTGCGCGATCTACCGCGAGATCTATGAAACCCAGGTGGCGGTCAAATGAAAGACATCAAACTGGTTTTCAAATATCTGAAAGGCTCGCATGGCTATGCGATTCTTTCCCTTTTATTTGCCCTTCTTTCGGTTCTCGCCAAAATGGCGATCCCCTATGTCGCCGGCTTAGCGATCGATCACATCAGCCATGGCCACAGCGATATTTCGCTCGACCTCATCTTGATCGGCGCCTTCATCGTCGGGGGGATGATCTTCCGTTATCTCTTCGATCTTTTCACCGCCTACTTAGGGCAGAAACTGGTGAAAGCGATGCGGGATCAGGTCTTCGCTTCCTTTAACCGGGTGAGCCTCCGTTACATCGATAATCACTACCACGGGGACCTTCTTTTACGCCTCGTGAATGATATTGAGAACGTCCAAACCGGCTTAATCGCCGGAGCGGGGGCCCTCTACGAAGGAATCGTCCAGATCGCGGTGACCTTGGTCTTCATGTTCATGCTGAACTGGATCTTGGCGCTCACCGTCATCTTGTTGACTCCTTTATCGATCATCGTGAGCAAGTTCGTCTCGAACCATAACTCCAAATATTACAAGGAACAGAACGCCAAGACCGGGACCCTCACCGCGTATTCGCTTGAATCGATCACGAACCTTGAGACCGCGAAAGCCTATGGTCTCACCGCCACCAAAGAAGCGGAATTCGATGAACTGAACGCCAGCTTGCAGGTCTCGAACTTCAAGTCGACCTTCGCGGTCGGCTGGATCAACCCTTCGACCCGGCTCGTCAACAACATCATCTATGCGGTCATCACTTTCTTAGGGGCCTATTTGATCCTCCATAATCCGGGATTAGGGATCGAAAGCTTTGGCGTCGGGGCGTTGAGCGCCTTGCTCAGCTATGCCTACCAATACATGTCCCCCTTCAACGAAATCAGCAACGTCGCCAGCGAAATCTCCTATGCCTTAGCTTCCTTTAAGCGGATCGACTCTTTGATTACGACCCATGATGACGTCGATGATGGCACCCTCCCCTTAAATGAGGCGGTGGAGACTTTAAAAGCCGACCATATCGATTTCTCTTACGATGGGAAACGGCCGATCATCAAAGACATGAACGTCGAGATCTACCAAGGCCATAAGATCGCCTTAGTCGGACCGACCGGATGCGGCAAGACCACGATCATCAACCTGCTGCTCCGTTTCTATGACCCCCAAAACGGCGGTTTCATCGTGAATGGGAAAAATACCCGGGAATACCCAAAGGCCGAGTTACGGAAGCATATCGGGATGGTCTTACAGGACACCTGGCTCTTCAATGGCTCGATCAAAGACAATATCGCCTATGGAAAACCCGAGGCGAGTTTTGATGAGATCAAGGCCGCGGCCACGAAGGCCCACGCGGATGATTTCATCCGGCAGCTCCCGCAGGGTTACGAGACGGTCGTCAGTAATTCTTCGGGCCTATCCACTGGCGAAAAGCAGCTGCTTTGCGTCGCCCGGATCATGCTCATTGAGCCCGAAGTGGTGATCCTCGATGAAGCGACGAGCAATATCGATCTTCGGACCGAACTTCTTCTTTCGAAGAGCTTCGATGAATTAATGAAGGGCAAGACCTCCTTAGTGGTGGCTCACCGCCTCAGCACGATTAAAAACGCCGACCTGATCCTCGTCTTAAAGGATGGGGCGGTGATCGAACAAGGCAACTTCGGCGAACTGATGGCCCAAAACGGATTCTTCAAAGAACTCTACGATTCGCAGTTGAGTTAATACCCGACGCAGAGGCCATCGCGTTGGTATTTTTTGCCGATCAGATTCTGAACCGAATCCGGGCCCCATTCGAATTCCGAATAGATCCCGTAATTGGTGAAGCCGTGCTTTTCATAGAAGCGGATCGCCCGAAGATTGGTGGGATAAGCCGCGAAGATCCAGGTCGAGCCTTTATAGCGGGCCAAAAGGAAATCGAGGAGTTCGGCGGCGACGCCTTTCCCCTCGAAAGCCGGATCGACCATGAAACGGTGGAGCATCGCGATCGGTTCGCCGGCCCAGCCGACCTTCTCAAGGACCTCGGTCGTTTTCTTCGCTGAGCGCGAATCCGCGAAAAAATCCGCGGTCACGTCATGGCTGACCGCGCCCATCGCTAAAACCCTTGTTCCCTCTTTTAAAAGGTAGAGGCACTCGTTATCGATGTCGGCTTTAAAATCGCTTTCAAGCGGATAATCATGAGTCCACATCAGGTTTCCTTGGCTAATGAGATTCGCATTGACCCGACGGAAGAGTTTCATGATGGCGGGCAAGTCGTTAGGTTTAGCGATGATGAGCTTATGCATAAAAGTATTCTACCTTCTTCTTTCCGAAATTACTCAAGATGACTACAATAGGAGGCAATCCATTTTGAATATCAGGAACAAGGAGGGTTAACGATGGAACAAGATCAAATCGGAACCTTCCTTTTTGAAGGTCAACTCGGCCAAGACATCCTGGCGAACGATGGGACGGACTTTTCAAAGCCCTATTTCGAACAAGCCGCGAGCCTTCTCCAAGGTTACCGGGCTTTGAACTTTTTAGGCGATGCCCGTCTTTTTCCTAAGGACTACCAAGAGGATCTCGTCCAAGCGGCCCGACGGGGCAATTTCCATCTTTCCGATTGGTTGATCGCCGCGATCACCCTCAATGCCCAAGGCTATCTCGTTAATGCTTTGCTCCTCGAAAAGAGCCACCAGCAAGAAGGCGGGGTCTTTGATTTTTCCCGTCAGGGTTTAGCGATTGCTTTCTATCGGGGCTTCCGGATTAAAGAAAGCGATGATTCCCCGACGCTTTCCGGCGAAGACTATTTGGCTTCGCTCGGGGTTGAAGCCGAGGTTCCGGTGATCGAAAAGCCTGAGACCGCCCTTTATTTTAGCGGTGAAGATTTGCCCGAAGATCATGGCGAAGATAACGAGGAAGAACCTCATGAGATTTTGGTGGCCCGGCCGGCTTTTGAAGCGGGAGGAAAACGCAAGATCGTGAATCTCGGCGGGAGCGAAACTCCTTCCGAAGTGCTCGAAGAAGAGAACCCCGAGGCCGCGGAAGAAGAACCGACGATCCATGTCGCTCGCCCTGCCTTTGAAGCACGGGGAAAAGGGAAGATCCGTAATCTTGGAAACGCCCCGACATCCTCAGCCGATGAAGAGGAAGATAACGACGAAACGAAGAACATCGCGGTGGCTCGTCCGGCCTTTGAAGCGGGGGGCCATGGGAAACCCGTCAATTTGAATGCGACCCCCGATCGTCCGAAAAAGAAGGCCCCTATGCCTTCGATTTCTCACGTTGAACCGACCGAAGAAGATGAAGATAACCCCGCCCCGATCGTGACGCCGCGCCCGGCCTTTGAAGCCGTCTCGACCAAGAAGGTCCCTAATCTTGACGCGAAACCCGATACCCCGAAAGCCCCGGCACCGCTTGAAAGCCCGGCTCCCGCTAACCCCGAAGAGACGATGCCAAAGAGCGTGGTGAGCAAACCCGCCTTTGAAGCCGCGGGCAAAAAGCCGATTCGGAATTTCGATGCGGTGGTGGCGAAAGAAGAACGGAATTGGAGCGCGATCGATGTCTATAAGCTGAAACCCAACGTTTATCATCGCGAACGTTCGATCATCGCCGATCCCCATGACCCGTCCGCCCTCGATTATTGCGCCAAAGTCAAAGAAAAGATCGGGACCCTTTCAAGCCTCGCCGTCTCAAGCGATCTCGTTTTCGTACCCGCGGTTTTGAAAGAGAACGACCCTCACCTGAAAGCCCTCTATCATTTCGATCCCTCGGCTTGGGATCTGCTCGCTCTCACCGTGAATGGCTACGAGGAGACCTTGCTCGTTCTTCTCGCCAATCAAGCGGAGCCGAATTTCTGCTTCGTCCTTTCCTTAAAGCATGAGCCGATCGTGGAGTGCCTCTCCTTAAAGGGAGCCTCCCTCGATGACCTCGCCCTTCCTTATTTGGTTTATCCCGCCCTTCGGAAAATCGTTTTCCCCGAGTGATTTATGGCTAAAAAGCACGTGAAAAGAGATCCGAAAGTCGTCTCCTTCACCATGTCGCATATCCGGGGCAAAGATACCGGGATCGAGCTTTCGTTACGGAAGGCTCTCCATGCGAAAGGGTTCTCCTATCGCTGCAACTCCTCCCACGTTTTCGGCCATCCCGATATCGTGAACTCCAAATACAAGATCGCGATCTTCGCCGATTCGGAGTTTTGGCATGGCTACCATTTTGAGGAGAACAAGAAGAGCATCCGGACTCATAAGAGCTACTGGATTCCGAAGATCGAACGGAACATCGCCCGCGACCAAGAAGTGAACGCCGAATTACAAAAAGAAGGCTACACGGTCCTCCGATATT
>MVZL01000065.1 GCA_002068375.1 Tenericutes bacterium ADurb.BinA155 | reverse complement strand
TCCAAAATCCGATCGGCCAAGGTCGACTTGCCATGGTCGATATGGGCGATGATGGAGAAGTTTCGGATGTGTTTTTGATCGAAGGGCATAAAATGAGCGTTCCGATTATACCTTAATTCCGCTTCTTCTTGTAGAAGAGGGCGAGATTCGCATCGACGTCTTCCGGGGCAGTCACGACGTCATAATCGCTCCAAATTCGAATAAAGAGGTCGCGGTATTCGTCCCGAAGGTAACGGTCATCGATGAGAAGGGCGGCCCCGCGGTCGGTTTCGCTCCGGATCAGCCGGCCCACCGCCTGCATCACTTTATTCATCCCCGGATCCATGTAGGCGTATTCAAAGCCTTTCCCCGAGAGTTTTTCGTGATAATCCCGGATGAGATTGTTGTCGTGACCGATCTGGGGGAGGCCAATCCCGATGAGGGCAACGCCAATCAGACGGTCGCTCACGAGGTCGATCCCTTCGCTGAAGGCCCCGCCGAGAACGAGAAGCCCGACCGTGGTCTTTTGGGGAGCGAGTTCGAAATTGGCGAGGAAGCTCGAGCGTTCTTCTTGCTTCATCTCCCGATCTTGCACCAAAACATCCGCGCCTTCAAAGGTCAGATACGGCCGAATGTTTTCAAGATATTCATAGCTGGGGAAATAAAGAAAATAGTTCCCCATTTTTCCCGCGACGAAACGCTTTAGATACTCGGCTACTTCCGGGTAACTTTGGGCCCGGTCTTTGTAGCGGACCGAGACTTTCGGCGCGAGCATGAGGTCGAAGTTTTCTTTGGGGAAAGGCGAGGGGAGGAGCAAGAAAGGATAGTCGTGGCTCCCCAATATCGCATCCATGTAGTAATCGATCGGGGATAAGGTCGCGGAAAAGATGATCGCTCCCTTCACGAGAGCAAAGGATTGCTTCAAGTATTTACTCGGGTCTAAGCAATAGAGCTTAAGTTTCACATCGGGGCCCTTCCGCTCCAAATAGATTCGGCTGCTCGTCGAGAAATAGAGCTCCAGAAGTTTCAGGTATTTATTGGTTTCGAGGAAGAAATCCTTATAATCATCGCCAAAATTGGTCGTTCCCCCATCCTTCCCGAGCTTCTTATGGGCCCGCATAAAGGATTCGAGGGCTTTATTGAACTCTTCCGGCGGGGCCGTTAGGTCGCTCGCCCCTTCCGGATAATCGGCCCCGAGGGCGGCGAAAGCTTTTTCGACCTTGCCTAAGGCCCGTTTCAGGCTCGTGAGTTTGTAGCGGCGCAGCTTCCTTTTCGCATAGAAAAGAGTCTTGCTATCGAGGGTGGCGCTATACATGTCGCGACCGCGTTCCACCAAGTTGTGGGCTTCGTCGACCAAAATCAAATCATGCGATGCGTCGGCCATTTCCGGGTCGAAATAACGCTGCAAATGGACCAAGGGGTCGAAGAAATAGTTGTAGTCGCAGATGATGATGTCGCTATAAAGGGATAAGTCGAGCTGGAACTCAAAGGGGCACATCGCGTTCTTCCGGCAGGTCTTGATGATGAAGCCTTCGTCGAAGCGCTTCCCGCTTTTTAAAGCGGCCAGGATCACCGATTTCAGTTTGGTGTAGTAGCCTTTCGCGAAGGGGCAATCGTCGGGATTGCAGCCGGAGCCCGGGGTGAAGCAGATCTTATCTTTCGCTAAAAGGAGCGAATCATGGCCGACGAAACCTTTTTGGTAGAGTTCCCCCACCGCTTGGTAGGCCGCTTCGGCCCCCGTCGATTTCGCGGTGAGATAAAAGATCCGATCGTTGCTGCCCCGCTTAAAGGCTTTCACAAAAGGATAAAGGGTCGACATCGTTTTGCCAATGCCCGTCGGAGCTTCGGCGAAAAGATAACCGCCGTTTTTCGCGATGCCATAAGCATATTTGGCGAGTTCTCTTTGGCCCGGCCGGAAATTCGCGAATGGGAAGGGGAGCGACTTCACGCTCGAATCCCGGGCGGATTCGTGCTCGAATTGAAGCTGCAGAAAGTCCAAATACGCATCGAGGTAGCCATACACTTTGGTTTCGATCTCTTTCGCGGTATAGGTGAATTCCTTCACCAGTTTTCCTTCGTCTTTTTGCGAGAGATAGGTCAGGCGGACTCCGATTTTATCGAGCTTTTCCTGGTGAAGGTACATTAAGGCGTAGCATTCGGCTTGGCCGAGATGCCACTCCCCTTGCTCCGCAAAGAATTTCTCGAGCGGTTCCACCGTCGATTTGATTTCATCGACGATCGGATAGGCCCCGCCGAGGACGATGCCATCGGCCCGGCCATCGAGTTTGATTGTCCCTTTCGCCCGGGCGAAGGTTTCTAAAAGGTAATACTCGGAAAGATAAGAATCGTCTTGCTTCTTTTGAAAGCTCGCGTGGATTTGGGTTCCGGCCTGCATCGTGTCGCTATTGAAGACCCGATCATCGATATCGCCCTGCCGCAGCAAAAAATCCACCAACTGGTGAACGCTTAAAGAAAGGTAGGGTTGATCGGCCATAGCTTAGGAGAGCGTTTCTCCTAAAAGGCCGTGGGCGCCGTTAAGGAAGCTCCGGGCATCCATCTTTTTCTTGCCCTCGAGCTGAAGATCGTCGATTTGGACTTGGCCGTCTTTGGCTTGGAAAACTAAGGTTTTATCGGCTAAAACGATTTGGCCGATCGGGGATTTTACTTCGGAGTTCACGAGATGGGCTCCATAGATTTTGAGTTTCAGATTTCCCAGCATCAAATAGGCGCCGGGCGTCTCCGAAAGGCCCCGGACATAGTTCACCAAATCCTGGGCGGATAAATCGAGGGGGATCTTTTCGTTTTCGGGTTTGATGATATGGGCGATCGTGACCGCGGATTCGTCTTGGGGGACGCCCGGCAGTTCGCCATTTAAATAAGGCATGAGATCTTTCAGGATCAGGGCTTTGCCCGCATCGGAGATCTTTTGGGCGAGTTTGGTGTAGTTATCCTGAGGATCGATCGTGACTTCGACTTTATCGTACATGAGGCCCGCGTCCATCTTATCGACCATTTGCATCAAGGTGACGCCGCTGAGGCGATCCCCTTCCATGATCGCCCGCTGGATCGGGGCGGCTCCCCGAAGCTTCGGGAGCAAAGAACCATGGAGATTGATGCAACCGTATTTCGGCATATTAAGGACTTCGGTCGGGACGAGTTGGCCATAGGCCATGCAGACAATCACATCGGGTTTTAGGTCAGAAAGCCATTGGTAATCGAGCCGAATCCGATGGGGTTGATAGACGGGAATGCCATACTTGAGCGCGACTTTTTTGGTCGGAGTCGGCTCCAAAATCGCTTTTCGGCCCACCGCTTTGTCTTCGTTCGTGATGAGCGCCGCCACATTAAAGCCGTTCGTGACCAAAGCTTCCAAAATCGGGGCCGAAATCTCGGGAGTCCCCATATAGACGATGCGCGGTTCGCTTTTTTTCTCAAAAATCATGTTATTTGCCTTAAGGCAATGCCTTCGGTAGAATTATAGCCGTTATGGATAAACCAAAAAAGCCTCTATCGTCCATCGCGGAAGCGATTGGAAATACCCCGTTACTTCTCGTCGAAGAAATCGCTGGCAATAAAATCTACGCGAAACTCGAAGGCCAAAATCCGGGCGGCTCAATCAAAGACCGGGTCGCAGCCCAGATGGTCGAAGATTTTGAAGACTCCAACGCCTTAAAAGGCAAAAAAGGCATTGTCGAAGGCACCTCGGGGAACACGGGGATCGGCCTCGCCTTCATTTGCGCGGCTAAGCAAATCCCCTTGGTGATTGTGATGCCTGAAAATATGTCGAAAGAGCGGCAGGACCTGATGAAAGCCTATGGGGCTTCCCTGATCCTCACCCCGGCAAAAGAGGGAATGGACGGCGCCGAAAAGAAGGCGGCCGCGCTCGCCAAAACCGAGGGCTATCTTTTCGCCAATCAGTTCGAGAATAAGAGTAACGTGAAGGCCCATTATAAGACGACCGGGCCCGAGATTTATGAAGCTTTAAATGGCCATGTTTCCGCCTTTTTAGCCGGGGTGGGCACCGCCGGGACCCTCATGGGGATCGGCACCTATTTAAAAGAAAAGGACCCCAAGGTCCAATTGGTCGCGATTGAGCCGGACGAATCGCCGGTTCTCGATGGTGGAAAGCCCGGCCCCCACAAAATCCAAGGAATCGGGGCGAACTTCTATCCCCCGCTTCTAAAGGCCGATCTCGTCAATACTTATCTTCGGGTCAAAAGCGATGAAGCCGTTGCCAAAGCTAACGTGCTCGCCAAGATTGGCATCTTCGTTGGAATCTCCGGGGCGGCCAACCTCTTGGGGGCGGAAGCTTATGCGAAAAGCCATCCTAACCTCGGCAATCTCGTTACGGTCTTCCCCGATGGCGGCATCAAATACATGTCCTTAGGAATTTATGGAAAATAAAACAAGCAAAAACGAAGGCTATCTCGCTTCAATCCAGCGCCGCGACCCTGCCTCCCGCAGCAAATGGTCGATCTTTTGGCTCTACCCGAGCGTGATCGCGCTTCGGTGGTACCATCTCTCCCATTTCCTTTGGGGGATCCATTTTAAGTTTTTGGCGGAGATGATCATGCACCACGCCCGGAAAACAACCGGGATCGAAATCCATCCCGCCGCGAAAATCGGCCGGAATCTTTTCATCGATCATGGCTCCGGCGTCGTAATTGGGGAAACCGCCGAAATCGGCGATGGTTGCACCCTCTACCATGGCGTCACTTTAGGCGGCACTTCCGATCAAAAGGTTAAGCGCCATCCGACTTTAGGCAATAACGTGATGGTGGGTGCCGGCGCGATTCTTCTTGGCCCGATCGTCATTGGGGACAACGCCCGGATCGCCGCGAATGCGGTCGTTCGGAAGGATGTCCCCGCCGATGCGATTGTCTTTGACGAAGACGTTCACGTTTTTTCGAAAAAAGATCAAAAAGGAGCCCATTAATCTATGGCCACAAAAGAGCAGAAAATTCGAGCCTTTGTCCAGTCCGACCGAAAGCTATTGTCCACGAGCCTCACCCTCCGCGACATCTTCCAACTCTCGATGGATCGAAATCCGCGGAAACCGGCTTTGGTCTATTTTGATGAGAGCAACCGCAAGATCAGCCTCTCCTATAGCGAATATAAATCGCAAGCCTTCGTGATGGCGAGCAAACTTTCGAGCGCCCTATCCGGGATTCCCGGCGGGACCGTCGTCGCCCTAAAACTCAAGAATGGGCCGAAGTGGCCGCTTCTTTTCTGGGCGATCCTGATGAATGGGCACACCCCCCTCCTCATCGATGCCAAACTTCCGAAAGCGAATGCCGAAAACCTGATCGCCCAAGCGAAAGCCAAAGCGATCATCACCAACGACGAAGAGACCTTCAGCGTCCCTTCTTTCCGGGTGAACGACGTCTCGTCTCAGCAGGCCGACTATAGTTTCTCGCCCGATTGGGCCGATCACGTGATCTTCTGCTCTTCGGGCACGACGGGCGATGCCAAGATGATGGTCTATAACGGCAAGAACCTCTGCAGCCAGATCCTTTCTTCGCAAAATATGTGCGACATCACCCCCGATATTCTCCATCCGGGGACCACGAACATCCTCGCGATGATCCCGTTCCACCACATCTTCGGCTTCGTCGCGGTCTTCCTTTGGTACACCTTTTATGGCAAAGCCATCGTCTTCCCGACTTCGATGTCCACGAGCGACATCATGACCGCGGTCCATAAAGGCAAGGTCACCCACCTCTACGCCGTCCCGCTTTTCTGGGACAGCATCGCTCAAATGGTGGCCCGCAAGGCCAGCATGATGGGCGGGAAGAAAGCGGCCTACTTTGAGAAGATGATCGCCTATAACACCCACAAGATCTCGAAGAAAGAAGCCGGTTTCGCCGCGAATGGATTCATCAAATCTTTGTTCCAACGCAAGGTCTTAGGCGCCCAAATCGAATACTGCATTTCGGGCGGCGGCTATCTTTCCAGCAAGACCCTCAACCTCATCAACGGTTTAGGCTACCCCTTATATAACGGCTATGGCATGACCGAGATCGGCGTCACTTCGGTCGAACTTTCCCCCGAAGTCGAGCAGCGGCTCAAAGGTTCCATCGGCAAACCCTTATTTGGGGTCGAATATAAGATCGTTCCCCTCGTTAATGACCAAGGCGATGGAACCGGCGAGCTTTACGTGAAGTCCCCGATCACCCATGAACGCGAGTTCGTCGGCGGGGTCTTGACTCGTTCTAAATTAATCGATGGCTACTACAAAACCGGCGATATCGCTTCGTGCGATGAGCAAGGTTATTACTACATTAAGGGCCGCTTGAAGGACACGATTATTCTCGCCAATGGCGAGAACGTCTACCCCGACGAGATCGAATTCTATTTCCATGACGTCAAGCACGTGAATAACTGCGTGGTCCTTGGCGTGAAGCCAAAAGGCGAACCCGCCGAGACCGTCGTCCTCGTCCTTGAAGTCGATAATAGCGTGGACGCGGATGCCTTAAAGCAAATCAAGAAAGACATCGATTCGATCAACGCGAGCCTCCCTAACGAAAAGAAAGTTCAGAAGGTCTATGTCGATAAGCGTCCCCTTCCGATGGCGAACAACATGAAGGTGAAGCGCTTCGTGATTAAGGAAGGGCTTGAGCAAGGCAGCCCCGACTTCGTCGACTTCGAAGCGAAGAAGAAACAGGCGACCTTTGAAGGCTATGACCCCGAAGAAGTGGCCAAATATTCGAAGGAAATCGCTTCTCTCTTTGCGAAAATCCTCGTGCTGCCGGAGTTCAAGATCGATGGGCAAGCCCACTGGATCAACGACCTGGGCGGCGATTCCATGAGCTACATCGAAATGGTCCAAGAGCTCGAGAAAAAATACGGTGTGACCATCGCCGACGAAAAGTTTGGGGTCCTCACCTGCCTCGATGACTTCGTGAAGGAGATCATCGATCGGCTCCACGAAAAGGGCCTTAAGCCGAAAGAAGGGAAGAAAAACTAGTTGTTTTCGCTTAGCCTAAAGGCTAATATATAACCCGCAAACAGTAAGGAAGAAAAACACTTT
>MVZL01000064.1 GCA_002068375.1 Tenericutes bacterium ADurb.BinA155 | reverse complement strand
GGGTATGGTCTGCTTCAGCGCCTCCACCTGCGCGGAGGTAAATTTCTGGATGATGTCGGTTTCGTTCTCTTCGAGTGCCCCTTTGGCCTCGACCTTCTCAAGGACGTTATTGAAATCTTCGGGGGTGAGCTCGGGCGGGGTCTTGGTCCGGAAGATCTTTTTGAGGAGCCAAGTGAGACCGCGGTAGACCAAGGAGACCGGATAGAAAAGAATGATGAAGAACTCCATCGGATAGACGTTGATCTTCGCGATCTTGTTCGGGATCTTCTTCGCGACCATCTTCGGGATGGTGTCGCCGAAAAGATAGGAGATGACCGCCATCACGATCGAGGCGATGAGCGAGATCACGTTGTCGTCGAGGATCCCTTTGAAGAAATCCATGAAGACCCAAGTCGAAACCGTCGAGATCGCGATCGCGAAAACGTTGTTCCCGATCAAGACCGAGATCAAGGTGGTATCGAAATGGTCGTAGAGGCGGACGATCAAAGCGGCGGTCTTTGAACCGTCATCCGCTTCGACTTTGAATTTGTATTTATTGAGGCAACCGAAGGCGGTCTCGGTGGAGCTATAGAAGGCACACATCACGATGAAGAAGACGATGAGGCCGATATAAAGTCCTATAAGGGGATCCATCAATTACTGTCTGCAGCCGTTACCTTTCTTTTAAATCTCGACGTAAGGTATCTTATCATAATCGCGCGCGTCTACGCAAAGAGGGTAAGAAAAACCCGTGAATTCGCATCCACGGGTCGTTTCTTTGTTTAATCGTCGTCGTCTTCGCCTTGGTCTTTGTAATCTTTGAGTGCGGCCGCCCAGTTATTGGGTTCGATCTTGCCTTGCTCGAGCCCGCCCTTCGCCATCACATCGGCGACGAGCTGCTTGGCTCTCCGTAACGAGAGATCGCTCTTGACCTTGAAGACGAGCGGAATCTCTTTGTAGATCGATTTATGGCCAGCGTCTTGGATCGGCAAGGTGGTGTTCGCGTAATCCTGGGGATTGAGGGCGTAGTAGAGTTTTAAGCCCTTGCCCGCGATCGTGAGTTTCACGTAAGTCACCTTATGGAGACGGAAGGTGTCGCCCGAATTCGAGACCCGGGACTTCACGCCATAGGCCATGATGTCGCTCTTTAATTCGTTGTAGTTATTCTGGAGCGCTTTTTCGGCCGAGAGCATCCGAGTCGGGAAGGGAATCCGGATGATTTTCGGATGAGGGGGGAGATTGGGGTTGACCGCGCCGACGACCCGTTTGGCCGGTTCGGCATTAACCGGGGCCGCTTCTTCCTTCTTTTCGGAATTCACAACCACCACGACCGGGGCGGGCTTGGCCGCTTCCGCCGGGGCGGCTTTCGGTTCTTCTTTCTTTTCTTGGAGAAGACCCGCGAGTTCTTCTTTGATCACGTTGCGGATATCGTCGGCCGTGAGAGATTTCTCCTCGGCGGGCTTCGGCTCGGCTTTCGGTTGTTGCTTCGCGAATTCTTCCGCGATGATCTTCCGGATTTCTTCGGGAGTGAGAGCCGCCGGCTTTTCTTCCGGCTTCTTCTCGGCGGGCTTACCTTCTTCTGGCTTCACTTCGACCGGGGCTTTTGCGGTCTCGGCTTTCTTCGCCTCTTCCGCTTGCTTGGCCTCTTCGGCTTTCTTCGCTTCCTCGGCTTTCTTCTGCTCCTCGAGTTCCTTTTGCTTTTCGGCTTCCTCTTGCGCATGGAAAGCCGCGAGTTCTTCTTTGATCACATCGCGAACGGAAGGTTCGGGTTTTTCGGCCTTCTTTTTCTCTTCTTCCGCTTGTTTGGCCGCGGCTTCTTCCTCCGCTTTCTTCCGGGCCTCTTCATCGGCCTGGTCTTTGGCGGCGGTTAATTCTTCGGCGATGATGAGGCGGATATCTTCGGCGCTTAAACTAGCGACCGGAGTCGGCTCCACCACCACATCGGGTTCGGTTTCGGGTTCGGGCTTCACTTCGGGCTCTTGCTCTTTTAAGGCGGCCTTGAGTTCATCGGCGACGATCTTCGAAATATCTTCTTTGGTGAGGGTGGGGCTATCTTCTTTCTTTTCTTGAGCGGGCAGATTCACGATGACCGGGGTCTCTTTTTTCTCGCCGAGCTCTTCTTTAATGAGCTTGCGGATCTCCTCGGCGGTCAAAGGTTTCTCCCGATTCTCCACCACGCCCTGAACTTCGGTTAAAGGAACGCCAGCCGGGGCGGCTTTTCCTTCTTGCGGATTCGGCTGGGGAGCGGGGGCGCTCACTGGGGCACCGGCCGGACTATAGGTATTGATGTATTGGACGAGAAGCGGTCCATTGATGATCGGGGTTTGGCCCATCGGAGGCATCGGGGCCATCGGGGCGTTATAAGCGTGACCGCCACGATCGGCATATTCTTGTTCAGCCGCGGCATGAGGATATTCGCCCGACCCGTGACGTTGTTCTTCGGCTTTTTGGCCCGCGAGTTCATCGCGGAGCATCGAACGGATTTCTTCGCTTGAAGGGGCTTCGCTCGCTTTGTCTTCGCGAACCACCACCACTTTGTTGCCATTATCGAGGTCCGCCGCATAGTCCCGCTTCGGGGTCCCGGGTTCTTGGCCGATCAAAACCAAGTCTTGGATCTCGGCGATGAGCATTAAGACGAAACCAATGAGGACTAAGGCCACTGGGGTGTAGGCGAGAATCACCGTGCCGACATTGAGCAGACCGACGTCGCGGAGGCGCCACACGAAATAAAACATGCCGGAATCGTGAATGACTTCGCCGGCCGAACTCGTGTAGTCTTTGAAGAAACCATCTTGGAAAACGATGATGCTGAAGGCGGTCGCAATCATGCCAACGAGGAGCCAAGCGAACATCACAAGGAGGGCTTTAGGATGGCGATTAGCGATGAGAAGGATGAGCTGTAAAACAAAGAAGACAATGGTGACGCCAATAAGCGATAGGAAGACGATGCTCCCCATGTTGAGATTCTGGAATGTGAACGCCTGGAGGACGTAACCCCAAATCGAGAGGAAGGCGGCCGGGTTCTCGTAGAACTTCAAAACGCCAGGAAGCAAATACGCTAAGACGGCTCCGATAATCGCGAGGAGTAGTCCGACTATGGATAATACAGTGACGCTCTTTTTCATGGGTAATAACCCCCTATTCCAAAACTCGGCCTTTCTATTTTAGTCTATCTACGCGCGCGAATAAAGAGGAAAATCTCCGCAAAAATACGGCTATTTTCTTTTGCAAAAAGACCGAGATATGGGGTTTTTGAAGAATTTAGTGGGCTTTTTGACGATTAATGGAAGAGCGATTTCGGGGCTTTCGCGAAGATTCGGAGTTTGTTATGAATCACCGTGATTTCGACGTCACCTTTCGGCCCTTCTTCGCCATCGAGGCACCACGGCATATCGATGTTGGTGTGGATCTTGAAATGGCTGGCGCTGATCTTGAGGGTATGCATCTTGAAAAAGATGTAATGGATCAGGCCATTGAAGATTCCGGGCTTCGTTAAATAGAGTTCCATCTTCCCATCGTTAATCCGCGCGAGGGGTGAGTTCACATGGAACCCGCCGACATGGGAGCCATTGAGGAGCAAAATGAACGGGGTTTTGATATGGTATTGCTTTCCATCCGCCTCAATATCGGCCAAGACTTTGGTCGGCTTTAAGCTTTCATTGACCGCGATGGTGTAATAGGCAACGGCCCCTAAGCGCTTTTTCCGTTCTCTCGGAGCGATATAGGCGATGTCGCTATAAGCGCCGACCGCCGAAACGTAGGTGAAATAGGAATCGTTGATTTTGCCGACGTCGAAATAGGTCGTGTAGCCTTTCGCGATGATATCGAGCGCGTTCTCGTAGTTGCCTTTGATCCCGAAGTTCTTTCCGATGTCGCAAATGGTCCCGGCATTGATATAACCCAAGATCGGGGCGACCGGTTCGGTGATGACGGCGTTGACGACATGGTGGAAGGTTCCATCCCCGCCAGCAACGATTAACGCATCCACGCCCCCGTTGCATGCCCCTTTGGCCCGGGCAATCAGCTCGTCTTGGCTATGGGTCTGAACGGCTTCGAGTTCGGCAAAGGTTTTCCGGAGTTTCGAAATGACATCCCCGATATGGGCAAGCATCTTGCCTTGCCCAGTCGCATCGCTATAAAGAAAGAGAGCTTTCATACAAGAGAAGTCTAGCCTATTTTGCTTCGCTTGGGTTTTGGGATTTGCTTCCATTCGGACTTCCTCCCTTCGTTATACAGGATTAACGCCCGATCATCACCCCTTTATTGGGTTTTTAGACAAAAGGAGAAAGTTGGTTAAGAAGTCCTTTGAAGGCAAAAGGTCAAAAGGAGATTCGGAATTTTTCTTTGAGTCTCTTTAAAGAAAGGCCATAATAAAAAACCGATGAACAAGCATAGCCTCGAATTCGAAGCCATTCACCAAAGGATCATTGCGGTAACCTTTCGCCTTTTGAAGGGTCATCTTTCGAGCGACGTTGCGATGAAAGATATCGCCAAAGCCGCCCGGATTTCCCGCCAGACCCTCTATAAGCATTTCAATTCGATCGGGGATATCATCCTCGAAATTAAGAAGAGTTTTGACCGTGAGATCATCGCCAGCGTCGCTTCCCGCACCAGCCTCGTCAAAGAAAACGGCCGGGAAAAAGTGGTCGGAATCGCCACCGCTTTATTCTCGCTGGAACAACAGAACCCCGACAAGTTTATCTTCTTGTCCCGCTTTGGCGACTTCGAAAACACCAAAGGGGTGTCGCTCTATTACCAAGACCTCTTTTATAAGAACTTAGGAATCGATGCGATCTTCCAAGAAGGGATCGCCGACGGCTCGATCCGCCCCGACCTCGATCCTTATAAGTCTTCGCTTTCGCTCGCGAGCCAAATGATCGCCCTCAGCTTCCGGATGGCGAACCTCCAGCCCCAAGTCGACCTCGGGGGTCATCATTACAGCGGAGTCGAGATCGAAGACGAGTTCGTCGCGGAGTTAGACTACCTCTTGAAGCCCTGAATCCCCAGTCAAAAAAACGTGGCTCGCTTGAGTCACGTTTTTGTTTTATTTCGAATTCGCCACCGCCGCTTTCACGAATTCCCGGAAGAGGGGATTCGGATGGAGAGGTCTTGAAGAGAACTCGGGGTGGAATTGGCAGCAGACGAAGAAGGGATGGCCTTCGAGCTCCACGATCTCGGCGAGGCCGCTCTGGGGATTGACCCCGGTGATCTTCATCTTGCTCGCCATGAAGAGGTCTTTGTATTTGTTATTGAACTCGTAACGATGCCGATGCCGTTCCTTGATGAGGTCCTGGCCATAGCACTTATAGGCCAAAGAGTTCGGGGTGAGCTGGCAATCGTATTGGCCTAACCGCAACGTCCCGCCCATCTTGATCCCCTGATATTGGTCATGGAGGAAGTCGATGATCGGATCCGGGGTCTCCGGGTCAAACTCGGTCGAGTTCGCCTGCGGAAGATTGAGGACGTGCTCCGCGTATTCGATGAGGGCGAGCTGCATCCCAAAGCAAATGCCGAGTAACGGCACATTATTGACCCGGGCATAACGGATCGCGACTTTCTTGCCTTCGCTTCCCCGTTCCCCAAAGCCGCCGGGGATCAGAACCCCGGCCGCACCAGCGAGCCGATCGGCGACATTGCCTTCATTGAGGTCCATCGCCGAGATCCAATCGATATCGACGATCACGTTATTGACGTAACCGCTATGGGTCAAAGCCGACTTCACGGAAAGATAGGCGTCATGGAGTTCGACGTATTTGCCGACGAGGGCAATCTTCACGTGCTTCGATAAGCTCTTGATGGTCCGGAGCCAATTGATCCACGGATGGAGATCGGCTTCGGGGGCTTTGATGCCAAAGTGATTCAAAATGAAGTCATCGATATGCTGGGCATGAAGATAGAGCGGTAACTCATAGACGAGCGGAAGGTCATCGGCTTCAAAGACCCCCTCTTTCGGGACGTTGCAGAATAAGGAGACCTTATCCTTCACGTCGCTTTGGAGCGGGACTTCGCTCCGCAAGATGATCGCATCGGGCTGAATCCCTAAGCCGAGGAGCTCATGAACGCTATGCTGGGTCGGCTTGGTTTTGCTTTCTTCGGAAGTCCGAAGATACGGCACCAAGGTGTTATGGATATAGAAGGTATTCTGATAACCGAAGTCGAGGCGGGCTTGCCGAATCGCTTCCAAGAAGGGTAACGATTCGATATCGCCGACCGTGCCCCCCACTTCCGCGATGACGACGTCGGCCTTGCTCACTTCGGCCGCCCGTTTGAGCCGCAACTTGATTTCATTGGTGACATGAGGAATGACCTGAACGCAGGCGCCTAGATAATCGCCTTTCCGTTCTTTTTCGATCACGGCGCTATAGACCTGGCCGGAGGTAACGCTCGACTCCTTCGTGAAATCTTCGTCGAGCCAGCGCTCGTAGTGGCCGATATCAAGGTCGGTCTCGCCCCCGTCTTTCGTCACATAGACTTCGCCATGTTGATAAGGGCTCATCGTCCCGGGGTCCACATTCAAATACGGATCAAACTTCATCATGAAAACCTTGAGCCCACGGCTCTTTAAGATCAAACCGATCGAAGATGCGGCGATCCCTTTTCCTAACGAAGAAACGACGCCTCCGGTGACGAAGATGAACTTGGTATCCATACGCAAATGTCCCTCCCTGATCTGGGACTAAAGGCTCCCTTAAGCCTCTAGAGAAAAACACATTAGAAAATGATATCAACCTCAAGGAAATAGGCAATGACTTTCGAGAGGGAATGAAAAAAAGGATAGGAGGAAGCGAAGATATTTTGTTTGGTCAGTGTCTAAGGAAAAGATTACCGAAAACTCCGCTCGAGCGAATCCTTAGGATCAAGGCTGATGACGAAAGGGTTTCTTCTCGTAAAAAATAGTGAGAACCGATCCGATTCCCATCACGAGGAAGTCGACTCCGGCCGCGCTAAATAAACTGGGAAGATAAGCGCCATAAGAGAGGATGTCCGAAACGACAAAGAAAGCAAACGCCGTGGTGAAGAAGAACGCTCCGACTTGGCAAAGGTCGACCGTGATTTGGCCCGCCCGCAAATCCTTATTTCCGGCGGCATAGGCTA
>MVZL01000063.1 GCA_002068375.1 Tenericutes bacterium ADurb.BinA155 | reverse complement strand
CCCCGCCTCTTTTCATGATGTTCTTCTTGATCTCGGGAGCGGAACTCGACATGTCGATCTACTACCGCGATCCGGCCCTTCTTCTCATGTTTCTTCCTTTGGCTATTCTCTATTTCTTCATGCGATCCCTCGGAAAATGGGCCGGAGCCTATCTCGGGAGCTTCAGCGAAAAGAACTGCGACCCGATGATCCGAAAGTATTTGGGACTGATGCTCCTTCCTCAAGCCGGAGTCGCGATTGGCTTAGCGACCACGAGCGGTCAACAACTGACTGCCCCCTTCGCTGGAGGATATAGCTATGGCGATATCGTCGTCTGTGCCATCCTCTCGACCACGATTCTTTATAACATCATTGGCGCTTTCTTAACGAAAGAAGCCTTGATTCGGGCTGGCCAAATCGATGGAATGGGGCCCAATCGGGAAAAGCGTAAGGAATAACCGAAAGAACGTTCACCCCCCTCTTTTTAAGGCAGGCCCCGACTTCTTTGGTGAACAAAAGAGAGCAAGAATTGACAAGAACGGTGAAGCTCTTCACCCTATGATATGGCCATGGACTACATCGAAACCCTTAGCGAAGCCGTCCGCTATATCGAAAGCCATCTCGAGGATGGCCTTTCCTATGCGGATGTAGCCGAGCACGTGGCCATCTCGCCTTACCATTTCATGCGAATTTGGAAGGGCGTCACCGGGCTGAGTCTCACGGAATATATCCGGGATCGCCAGCTCTATCAAGCCATCCTCGACCTCTCGGCCGATCCTTCGCGCAAGATCATCGACGTGGCCTATCAATACCACTATGCGACCCCAGAAGGCTTCAGCAAGGCCTTTTCTCGCTTTGCCGGAGTTACGCCTAAGCAAGCGCGGAAAGACCATGCCAAGATCAAGCCATTCTTGCCGTTAGTGGTGTCGTCGTTAATCCAAGGAGGACATCAAATGGATTATCAAATCGTCGAGATGAAAGCCTTCGAGATTCTCGGAGTGAGCCGTCGCTTCTCTTTCGATGAAGCCTATGGTAAAATTCCCGCCTTTTGGGGCGAAACCATCCAAAAGATCTGCCGGCCGTCTTATCCTCATTTCCCGCTCGTGAAGAAAGCCCGGATCGGCGAATTCGGCGTCTGCGTCAATGACGGGAAAGCGGATTTCGAGTACCTGATCGCCGGGGAATACCATGGCGAGAAGGTTCCGGAAGGCTTTAAGACCCGAAAGATCCCGGCCTCGCTTTGGGCCAAGTTCAAATGTGTCGGTCCGCTTCCGGGCTCGATGCAGTCGGTCAACACCGCGATCTGGCACGAATGGTTACCAGCCCACACCGAATACGAGTTATCGGAAAACATCGACATCGAGTTCTATAGCGACATGCCGATGGACGATCCCCATTACCAGAGTGAGATTTGGCTGCCGATCCGCCGCAAATAAGACAAAGAAAGAATCGGGCTCCCGCGAAACCGGCGCCCGATTTTTTTCTCCCTTTTTCTCTCCGGAATCCCCGTTCGTCTCAAGGTGAGGCCTTTGCCTCTAATAACCCCTTTCTTCGGCCGAAAGAGGCTTCCTTATTCTGGGATCTCGAGCGTTTGAATCAGGCTGATGGCGTTCCGTTTCCAGAAGAACGTGATGTAATCGCCGACCTGCGGGGTTCTTGCGGCATAGCCTTCAGCGAGCTTCGCCGGGATTAGAATCTCCCAAAAACGGATTTGATAAAGTGACCCTTCGATCTTTTCGACTTGCCCTAGATTGGTTTCATGAAGCCACTGGGCCGGGACTTTCAGTTTCGGGTAGGGTGGGAAGAGGAGATCGAAGGCCGCCACGGCTTTGGGCTCGTTTCCTTTTTCAAAAACGGGCGATTCAAAGAGCTGGCCTTGAACGCCTTTGAATCCATCTTTTCGTAACTCATAGACCATGAGGGGGTCATAGACATTGCCCTCGGGATCGGTGATACCAAAAAGTTTGGCCCGTTGGAACCCTAATCGCGGGTAGTAGTTCGGCTCCCCATAGATTACGATTCCAGGATAGGGACTCTTTCGGAGAAGCGACACGCTCTTCTCGAATAGCTGCCGTCCAATCCCTAATCCCTGATAGAGGGGGTCAACGGCAAGAGGACCAAAGGTTACGATCGGGACATCGCCCTTTGCGGTTTTGATGAAGGCTTTGCTGAAATAGATCGCTCCCACGATTCTTCCTTCTACTTCGGCGAGGAAAGAATAAGCGGGAAGATAATCGGAGCTTTCCCTTAGGATATGGAGAAGATAATGTTCGACGCATCCCGGATTTTGGCGGTTATAAAATGCCCGGCGCACCATCGCTTCGCTTCCGGGGTAATCGGCTTTCTCTTCTTGGCGGATGATTACGGTCTTCATTTTTTCATTTTACGCTAGCCAAAAAGGGATGTATCCCCTTTTCTTGTCAAATGACCCGCAAGGGCAGGTTAAAACTGCTCTCCCCTTCAACGTTTAAGCGGGAAGTTGGAAGTAGTGGGGATGAAAGCCCGCGATCGGAAGCGGGTTCAGCATCGCTTCAAATTGAACGATTTGAAAGGGCTGGTTCATGATTTCCTCGATCGTTTCTTTGTCCTTAGAAGCAGGGCCGATCTCAAGAAAGGCTAGACTCATGGCTTGTCCTTGGCATTTTGGTGAGAAAGGGATTCACCAGAATAAGCCGGAGTCCATTGGCTCGCCTGATTTTCGGCCTTCATGTCCGAGTCTAGTCGTCCGTTAAAAGAAGACTTTTTCTCGTCCTTACCTCTCGATAATGAAATAGGCAAAGCTTTGTTAACGATCTGTAAAAATAAACGATGCTGTCTATTCTTTCTAGGGGTCACGCGCGCCTGCCCGCGAGGATCCTCTACATTTTACACTGAATAAAAAACAACCATAGAATCTATCTTATTGTTGCATTTACGAATTTTTGGGTCTTGGAGCCTTGTTGTCCTACTAGAGGAGGGTTTGCTAATGTTCATTTAAAGGAGCCTTTTATATGATAGGCAAACGTAAAATCCTGCTGCCCATCCTCACCTCGCTACTCAGCTTTGGGATTCTGAGCGGCTGTGGAACGTCGGCCAATTCGAACTCCGCTCTCGTTACGACGAGTTCAACCACGAGCCAGACCACAAGCGAGCCTCCGATTGTAGAAGAGGAACTCGACCTGACGGCCCCGGCCCTTTCCCATCCGGCGGTGACGGCGAGCGATGAAGAAGTGCTCAAAATCACGAAGCTCGTTAAGGAAGACATCACCGCGGTGAGCCAAATCCCTTCGAGCACCGTCTCGATCGTGAAGAACCTCATCGTGAAATCCTATCTCACCTCCGCCCAAATCGACTTGCTGCTCGCGGCCGCCACCGATCTGAAGGGTGGCTTCCTCGCGAGCTCTTACGCCGCCGCTTCAACTTCCTTTACCGCCTTTTTCCCGCGTCTAGAGACCGCTTTGAATGCGATTGATGGGGACCAGATCGGGTATTTGCTGCAGGAAGTGGTGAGCCTCTTACAAACCGACACCAGCAAAGGCCAAATCCCTTCCGGCCTCATCTTCGGTTTAAAAACCTCGGAGGACTATCAAGGCGCGATGAACGCTTTCTCCGCCTCCTTCCCTGGCTTTAAAACGCAGTTTGATCAATACGCCACCTATTTCGATGGCCTTCATCCGTATCAGGAGGGGATCGAAGAAGGCAAAGTCGCTTTGACCACTTCGCTTTCCTTAGCCCTCGGCCGGGCCCTTCGCGCCTTGTTGCTCAATGCGATCAAGGTTTTCTCGAACGAAGAAAAAGTCCTCGCCCTCGCTTCCCTCGCTCTCTCGATTGCGAACGAGGACCTCGCGTATGGCCAGGAAGTCAAAGACAAACAGGAGGCGCTGAAAGCGAACCCTCTCAGCATCATCAATCATCTTGGCACCTGGGTCCTCTCCTTCAAAATCACCAAAGGCAGTTGGACCGCAATCCATGACCATGCCGCGTGGCTTATCAAGGCTTATGTCACCGCGAAGAAGGGGGTCTTCTTCCGCGCCAAAGCCATCAATACCACCTATTACGATTCCCTTCTCAATTTCATCGAATCCAAAAAGGATGTGGTTACCGGAGCTATGCTCGCCGTGACGATCAAGCTCGTCGGAACGCTTGCTACCAAGTTCTCCCAAGCCGACCTTGAAGCCATTAACAAAGCCCAAGGCGCGACCCCGGTCAATCCGATTTCCCAATTGATCGCGCTTTATGATCGCTCTTACGCCACGTTGAGCGCGGCGGAAAAGGCGACCTTAAGTGCGCTCTTCACAAACCTCGGCCTCTCCTACGAAACCGTTTATAACGCGATCGTCAGCTGGTCCGCGCTCGATCTTTCCAAGAGCGAGAGCAAGAAGACGATAAGCGATTATCTTCATAGCTTAGCCACGACGGTCGTGAACGTTTTCACTCCGACCCTCGCGAAACCGGATGTCACGGTTTATCTTAAAGATCCTATCATCCGTCGCGGAAGCGTTCTGATGCCAAAAGCGTTTGGCATCGATACGGGCAGCCAAGGGAATCCGGTTCCTGAATTCAGCCCAGACTTCGCTCCGCTCACCTTCACAATCTCCAATGTCGTCGCCCCCGCGAATGAACTCGGATTCCATCGTGGAACCTTCACTCTTACCAGCAGCGCTGGCGATTCCTACGCCTATGAGTTCGGCTACGATGTGATCGAGACCTTTGCCGGGATCGATCCGGATTTCTATCCTAACGTCTCCTCGCCCCATGGCGAAGCGAGCGCTCAGAGCCGAGTTCTCTATCTCCAGGAAGGCATCAGCCTTGAGCAACTCAAAACGTATAACGTACCGAACATCCCCTTCTTCGAGGACGATCGGACGATCCATACCCCGGCCTTCTCCGATCCGGCTTTGACCTTGACTCTTTCAAGCTCTGCGGTCGGAAATGCTTACCTCTTATTAACCTATCGCGTCTCCTCTTCGTTAACCCTCTATGGCGTGATGAAGGTGAAGATCTTCGCTTCTTCCGAAGTCTATTATTCGACGCTAAACCAGACGAATTACGTGGTTCAGAATGGCGACAGTTACATCTCCGTCTACAAAATGGTTAAAGGCGTCAATGACGACGAAGTCACTCTGGCTTACCTCTATCCGGCGATCTCCACTCTCGGGATCAGCCCCGACGCCCTCGGCCTGAAGACCTATTCCGGCCATGGCTATGGCACAACGTTCGATGTTCGCCTCAATGTCGTCGACCCGAGCGCTTGCGTGGTCGAGAGCATCGTCGAATTCATGCCCTATCTGAAAACGACCTACCACGTGGGCGAAGCCTTCTCTTTGGCCGCCCTGAAGCTTCTCTATAGCTATGTCGATTCCGGCGGAAGCAAGCATTCGGCCGGCATGGGTTTCGTCCAGAACCCCCAGGTAAGCACGGAAGGTTTCCAAACCGCAGTCCCGGTCGCTTCAGCGATGGCGACGGTCCATTATTTGACCTTCAACTTCACCTTCGCCTACACCGTCATCGCCTGATCCTCCCGCTCCGCTATCCACCTCGAGTAGAGAGCCGAGAACGCTGGCCCTTGCTTCTCGGCTCTCTTTTTCTTCGCTTATTCCCGAAGGAGGGGAACTGCCGATGACGAATTGAAAGCTGCGGCCCCTTCGTTAGAAATTTCTTTGAGAACCCGATGGCCTTTTTTCGAAGGGGGGATGGGACTAAAGCCTTTCCACTTCAATCAGTTCGATATAGCCCCGTTCGCCCCGAGGCTCCAATTGGATCCTCGCCTATTGCGGTTTGTTTATCCCCACGGTCGATCTTTTGATCCGCCGTTTCATCCATAATTTGATCCGGCAGGAGCGGCGGAAGGAAGAGGAAGAAGAAATGCGGCTTAAGCTCGAAGGGATGAAAAAGCGATTGAAGCGGAATCGCTCCAAAAAGAAAAGGATGGCTGCCGGCCGGCAGCCATCCCATAGTCCCAAAGGCTTTTTCTTAATGTGTCCTTGACATGGGGTCCACATTACCCCGGGGATTCATAAGTCCTTTTTTTCCTTCGTCGGAGTTAGGGTGTAACCAAAGAAATGGAAAGCCTCATTAACCTTGTCCAGGCGCAAAGAAGAGGCTCCTTGCTCGATGTCTCTCACGTAATGGAGGCCAAGGCCAGAACGAAGGGCAAAATCTTTTTGGGTGATCCCGCATCCCTTTCTAATGGCTTTGAGGGCCGCCCCGTAGGCGGCATTCTTTTTCTCTTTCATAACAAAATTATACCGAAATATGTATAAAACATTAATATTATATAAAAGTATTCGAAAAACCGTATAAAAACATTAATGTATTTGTTAACTATACGTAAATCTGTATAAAAAATGAAATCAACTTCTTAATGGCGCTTCTCTTGAAGTCGTTTTTCGAGCGCTTTGGCGTTGGCAAAAAATAACATTCTTGGTGATAAAACGAGGCAACTGCTGATTTAACTGGTTTTGTTAACTTTGGTGTCCGGGACCGGACTTGAACCGATATGAATTATTCATTCGAGGGATTTTAAGCCGATTGGCCTAAGGTTTTACTCGGTTTCACTGGGGTTCGCCCCGTTTCAAATAGACTTGGCAAAGTACAAAAAACAGTGGCTTCGATTTCATTTCGTTTCACGATGTTTCAAAAAAGCGAGAAAAGTCGTTAGAACTCGGTTAGAACAAAAGTTAGACCCAGGGGGGACCGAATCGAGGAGATTTCTTGAAAGAAGCGGTGGAATCGTATGAATATCAAAGTCTGTTAGGCGGATTTTCCTGCGGAAAACGAACTGTTTTTACCTTCCTTGGGCTAGGAGTTTTTTGAAACGGGCGGCCTCATTCATCTCTCCATCGCTTTAGGATCCAAGAAAGCGGTGGTCTTACTAACCGAACACTTACGGGAGGACGGCTTTTGGATAAAAAATCAGGAAGCAGGTTAGATATGCGGTTAGACATTTTCGGAGCTGAAAATTCCTCTTGTGTTGGCTCGGTCATTCGAGCATCATGACGACGGAATCCTCTATGTCCATTTCGATGATTGGCTAAACCGCATTTCGTCCGCCAAGTTTGCCTCCGCCCTTTTGAAATAAGGAAAAAATAAGGAAAAAATAAGGAAATTTTCCTTGGTGGAAAAGCCCTTTTCCTGTATACTATAAGCGA
>MVZL01000062.1 GCA_002068375.1 Tenericutes bacterium ADurb.BinA155 | reverse complement strand
CCGCCGTAAAAGTGAGGGTGGCAAGAAAAGAAGTCGAAGGCGCGATCAAAGAAGCATAACCGCTGCCGGTCTCACTCGAGTCCTGAAGGGTGCAACCATAGGATCCCTTAAGGGTGGTAGCAATCCCGCTATCACCATTGAAGGTCCCGGTCGCAATGGTCTTGGCAACATAACTTTCTGAACCACTCACATACGGATTGACCGTATGGCTATAAGTCAGGCTCTTGGCGTTTGTCGCGTTAAGCGCGCTATTGAACGCGCCATGAGCGATCGCAAAGCCACCCACTACTCCCGTCGCCGCAATCGCCACGATCGCAAGCCCAGCCATAATCTTTGTTTTCATGTTCTTGGACCTCCTAAGGGTTCAAGGATGACAAGCATCCTTTGAAATAAGAAACCCCCAAGAGGACTGAATCAGAATCTTCTTGGGGAATGAAATCGGACAAGAAACGAATTAGCAGGCGAAGTTCACGGTCAGACCAGTGACGGTGATAACCGGATCGTTCGTAGCGTCTTTGCCCAAAACGTAGAGTTGAATCGTAATGTGATTGTTGCCGGTCACATCGACGTTAACCTGAGTCCCGCTGGTAAGAGGCCACGACGAAGCGGGCGTACCACCGGCAGTCGGATAACCGCCATCCGAGTAAACGCTGAGTTTGTTATTGGAAGTATCGACTTTGGTCGAATCGAAACTGAATGTGCAAGTCACGCTAGTAGCACCGTTGGTCCAAACATCGATCATGAGTTGGTTTGCAGCCACGCTACCATGGGTGCCAGCCGAAGCCTTGACAACGGTCGATTCGGTATTGAAATTCAAGGTGCTATCCGAAACCGTGGTTCCATTATGGAATTCCGCCCACACATAACCCCCGTCATGAAGGTTCATCGAAGAATCAGTAATCTGATAAGCAGCGGACGAAGCCGGCTTATTCTGAGTCGAGCTGAAGACGAGGCTGTGAGTCGAAGCATAGCCGGCGTTGACCGCGCTATTGAGACCACCATTAGCAATCGCAAATCCCCCAACCACTCCGGTCGCGGCAATCGCGGTAAGAGCGATCCCCGCCATAATCTTTGTTTTCATGTTTTGTTATCTCCCTTTAATTTAGGTACACGCGTAGGCGCGGGATTCTTCGGTGCATATGACTCAAGGAATCAGCGGGCCTACGCGTGCAATCCTAGTCGGATTAACCCCCACTTCAAGCGAAAGTTTCGGAAACTTTCATGAAAGCGTTTCCATCCCACCCAAAAGGGTCATTTCTCGCGTGGGAACGTAGAAAGATGAAAAATTGCAAGGGGATATTAAAAATCGGGGATGACCCCGATTAGGAAACGAAAGAAAGAGGAGAAAAGGGCCTAGTCGCAGGTGAAGACGATACTAAGGGAAGAGAAGACTAATTGAGAGTTGGCGACAAGATCAAAACCTTTGAATTTGTAGGTGGGGTGTTCGCTCGTCGGAGCAGATAACATGTTCGCTTCCGGAGATAGCCCTCCAATGGCGGCAAAAGAGACTGTGGCGGTTTGGGAACTTTCGACCCCTTGCCAAACGATATACCCGCTGTCCACCGAGGCGTTGAGACCATCCAAGGTAAGCATCGTGAAGGTAAAGTTGGTGTTCACCGTCTGGGTGAAGATCATGTGGGCCTCTGTCTTCGCCGTCCCTTCTAAGACAAAACTCGATCCATTTTGGGATGAAGAGAAAGATAAGGTCCCGGTAGAGAGACCACTGCCATTAACAAAGGTCCGAGTCTTCGATCCATTAGGGATCTCGCTTGCTAAAACCGTATAGGAAAAGCTCTCTCCACTTCCGATATCGGCCTTAAAGGCAAAGCCCTCATGACCGAGAATCACGCTGGCGATCACTAAGCCTAAAGACGCTGCTAAAGCAAAGACGTAGCCCCCGAATACCTTCTTTGTCATAATGGCGTTATTATCCGCGTTTGAATGGAAAGAATAAAGAAATATTTAAGCGTAAGGGATCTCTTTTAGCGCCGGAGGGGAAGGAAATCTCGTGAGATCAGCTCGCCTTATTTCCTGCCCCGAAGGCCACAAAAAATCGTAAAAAACAGGCATGAGATTTTGTTCTCAAAAGGCATTCTCAAGAATTGCCGCTGGTCTTGTTGTATCCCGTCGTATTGGCGTGAAGGGTTTCAATGTATTCTTTTTCGGTCCGATCAAGTTCGTCTTTAGTTTTCAGAGGAAGAATCTGCACTTCAAACAAGGATTCCCGTTCAGACTTCTCCGTTGAGTAATAATCCTCAGCGAAAATCTGATTCTTTGGAATCGTCCCGTCAAAATGCTGTTTTAAGCGTTTCATAACATCTTTGGATTGGCCAACATAAAAGCGGCCATTTTTTCGATTATGAATCAAATAAACGCCAATGATTTTCTGTGGATTTAAACCGGAGATTGAGCCAAGAGGAATCCATTCTCCCGTATTTTCAACCTCGGTATTAAGCATCTGTATCTTGGGATACCGAGCGGACTCTTCGGAATCAATGTTTTTTCCCTCGCGGTCAAAAGAACGGGTGAGCTTTTGATAAGCGACTTCTTCTTGGACTTGGGATTGCGAACATTCGGCGTTTCGCACGGCGAGACGCGAAATCTCAGCCTGGCTCGAGTCACGTGTCTTTTCGAAAATAGTGATCCAATTAACGTATTTGTTCCGACGAGCCGGGCGCCTTAAAAACCAATGAATTGAGAAAGTGATGATATCAAGGAAGACGGAGTGATGATATCGATCGATCTTTTCGACCTTGTTCCGGAAATAAGTCAACCGCTTTTCAGCCGTTGCTACATTGGACTGGTTGATTGAAAGTAAGCGGTTGTTTTCAGAGACTTCCTTTTCAATCGAGGCAAGGCGGTTGTTATGCGCTTCTTCCGCTACCTTGCGCCTGGAATCAAGGTTCTTTCTTTGATCGTCAGCGTCTTCTTTTACCAAAATACGGTTAAACCACGAGGGATAGAGAGACTCGTCATCGATTTGAGCGACGATATCAAAAGCGAATTCGGATAAAAGAGGATCGGGGTTGCCTTCAAGCTCTTCAAGGGCTTCGTTCGTCAGCCGAATCGATTTCGTGATCTGCTTGGTTTTACTCTTCCAATCCGAATAAACCGGATAACGGGTATAGTTCTGGGTCACATAACGTTCAATGGTACGGTATCGAGTCGTCTCTTCGAAAAGAACGGAGGCTGCTCGCGTTTTGGCATTGAAGTCAACCGATAGCAATTCATAAGTTGGCTCTTCTTTGGCGGAAAGCCCTGAGTTTTCACCAATAAGACGTTCCGCGTCTTTGCGCCTTTCGTATGCGCGACCGGCGGCCGCGGCTTTTAGCAGGGATGTTTTGATTCCAAATCGAGGCATGGTTTAATTCTCTTTTTAGAAAAGAGGCAGCTGCTCATACTTTTGATGGTTGAACTTGAGAATCATTTCACGTAGGCATTCATAATCCTTGACCGTTCCGTTGTCGATTGTAACCAAGGTGACACCTCGCTTTTGACAAAGTTCGCGTTTGATCTGGTCTAGCCGTTCACGATAAGGATCTCCATTATGCTCGCCACCATTGACCTCAAACGCCATAACCAAACGTTCGGGGCGGAAGAAGGAACGTTTCTGATAGAGCAGCAAATCGAATTCTTGCTTTGAAGAGGCAAGCTCGGTATCGTCGGGGAAGGCGTCTTTTACCATCACGTTTCTTTCGATCCGGTGATTTTTCCCAACGGAGCAAAGCTGAGCCATGGTCTTAAAGAATTCATCCTCGTTTAACGAGCCATTACTTTTCCCAATTGTTGGGGTGTCAGAAGATGGAGGAACTACTTTATAGTCTCCATTTTTCCGAGTGTAATTAAGGAGCTGGTTCCAAACATTATCTTTCTTTTCGCTCATTTTTTTGATGGCTTCCGAATCGCCAAAAACAAGCAAGTTATCTTGAGCCCTTGTAACGGCAACGTTGGCAATCTCTTTGTGCGAAGCAAGCCATTCAAAGGTTCGCTCAGAGGTTCGAGGAGACACCGCCGGTGAAATAATGACGGATTTTTGTTCGGCCCCTTGGACCGAGTGGATTGTCGAAGCCTGAACGTCTTTCACCCCGGCTTCAGTGAGCATCCGGTTGATCAACCGCTGCTGGGCTAAGAAGGGAGTAATAATAACGGTTTCGGTAATGTGATTTCGTGCAACGAAGTTCACAATTGCTTTGGCTTCATCGTAGCATTCATTGCGGGTGGTTTTCGTTCCATTATGAACGTCTTCGAGCGCCAGGTAGCCTTCGCCATTTGCTGAGCCCAGTTTTAAAGATTTTCCATAAAAGTATTCATTGGAAAACGCAATAATCTTCCGGCCGCACCTGTAATGGTAAGAAAGCATGATGCGTTTTGAAATGTTATCCGCGTTCTCCATCAAAGTGATGATGGAATTTTGGATGTAATCGTAAGCGTGGCCAACATGGTATTTGTCTCTAAGTTTTTCATCCACGGCCGGATCAAGAATAACGACGGGCTGAAGCTGGTCTTTGTCCCCGACAAGTAACAAAGCGTTTCCTCGGGCGATCGGAATAAGAGACTTTGCAATATCGCATTGGCCGGCCTCATCCATGACGGTCAAGTCGAACATAAAATCTCCGGTGCCAAGGCGGTTTGCTGAAACGTTCGTCGTGAAAATAAGAGGATAGACATCCACAAGGAGTCGAACGTTGGCATCATCCGAAATCCAATGATTGAACTGGTCAGCTCTGGCCCCATCGTCCACAACATTGACGATTTGGCGAAGCTCGTTATATTTGGGCTGTTGCAGCCGGCTTAGACGAGCGATTGAGGAGAAATAAAGGTAAGTTAAGTAACGTGGGTTTTCGCTGGCGGCGGAGAAAAGAGTGAGAACCTGTTCATTGGTAACTGGCGGAACCGAACTAAGTTCTTCTTTGAGAAGATCGATTTCGTGGTTTAAACGATCATCGGGCTTGTCGAGGCAGCGAGCCATTTTTTCCGCTCGTTCAATATTGTCCTCGATCGCTTTTCTTTGTTCATACTTGGTCAAAAGTCCAACGAGCTCGGCGTTTTTGGCCGTTTCCTGGGCTTTGATGTCCGCGATCTTTGTGAAATTAGGTGTCCCTTTAAACTTCGTCTCGAAGTCAGAACGAATCCGCAGTGTGGCTTTTGCCACCTCGGGCTTATTACCCAATCGCAAAAATGGGAAAGGAATTTTCTCGTCTTTGTGCTTAAAAACAAGTTTCTCAATAATGCCATCGACCGGCTTGTTGTTCATCGAGCAAACCAAAACGGTCTTCTCGTTAAAATAAGCCGAAACCAAAACATTAAATAAGGTCTGGGTTTTCCCGGTTCCAGGCGGCCCTTGGACATAGGTAACCGGGTTCTTCATCGCATTGTAGAGAACCCTCATCTGATCGATGTTAATCCGCTTATCGTATATGACAATGGCCGGCTCTTTCCGACCATTATTTTTCACGGAGATATCACCAAAAAAGGCTTTGACCGGAACGTTAAGCGTTCCCTTTTCTCGCTTGTTTTCGAGAGTCTCGAACAATTCGGCCAAATTAATGGTCATGTCTCGTTCCAGAATCATGAAATCGGGCCGGGTGTTCACCACTTCTCCACCATTCAAACCTTCTTTCAAAATTTGAGTGGTCCCGACCGGGTCCTTCTTGAAAGCATCCATGAATTCCTCAGGAGTGAAGTCAAGATATTGGCTGAGCGAATGGCGGATTCCGTCAATCAGGAAGGTGTTATTGAAGTGAATTCCACCAACCAAATTCAAGGATCGCTTGGAGGGATTAAAGCAGACGGTGTAATAGGCGACGACAAACTTCTTACCCGCGGAATCAATTGAGAGAGCGGATAGCGCCATCTCGTTTGAGGCGTTGTTGAACCTCTTCAGATCGTTGAAGTAAATGGCTTTCACGATTTCTTGGATCTGATCGTCGGATAGTTCAAGGGTTTTGTTTTCCTTAAGAAGATGAAAGTCGATCCCGGGAAGCATCGCATAGTTTTTCTGAAAGGGGTCGTTGTCAAGGCGGTTGCAATCCTGAAGGTACATCAGAATATTGTTGTTAAAGTTCTCGAAGTGAAGCCAATCAAAATCGACAGGATTTTTCTCGAGTTTTTCAATCAGTGCAGTCGGAACATCATAATTTGAAAAGTCGATAACCGTCGCGCTTTTGATCCTCTCAAAATGAAGTCGGGTCGATAGCAAGGCCGAGCTGCTTTTCTCCGAGTTGAAGATATCGGCAGTCAAAACTTTGGACTTCGCATCGGCATCGGAAATGGCACACCAAAAAGAGGTGTCCCTTCCTTCTTTAAGGTTCTCGTAAGTGATTGCCAGCCATTTTCCCTCTTTGATCGAGCTGGAGATTTCGCGAGCAATGCTATTCATTTCTAAATTGGTATTGTAAGAGTTTTCTATCAATATGGCAAAAGCCATCTAAGAAAAAAGGCGATCTGTAAAAAGATACTCTAAGCTGCTAAGCTATTCCTAATATGGATGACCAGCAGTTCTTCACCAACTACTCGGATGTCCGGTTCCTCGACAAAATCAAAACCGAACTTCATGTCTGCAAAGGCTTTGATTTTTCGGTCTCGTTCATTAAAGTCGCTGGCCTCGTCCTTCTTTATGACGACATTGAAAATGCTTTAAAACGGGGCGTTCATGGCCGGATTCTCACCTCGACCTATCAGAACTTCACCGATATCAGTTCGCTTGAGCGCTTCCTTTCTTTGCAGGAACGTTATCCTAATTTCGAATGCCATTTGGATTTCAATAGCTTCGACGATAATGGCTTTCACACCAAAGGCTATCTTTTCGACCGTGGGGACTATCAAGAAATCGTCATCGGTTCCTCGAACATCACCCGCTTCGCTTTACTAAAGAATATGGAATGGGATCTCGCCGTGAGCGCAGGTTCCTCCGATCCGGTCTTCTTGCAGATCAAAGAGGAGTTTGACCATCTCTGGGATAAGACGAACCCCTTAACCCGTGACATCATCAAAAAGTACACGATTCATTTGGAATACGCGATCGAGTCCTGGGATATGGACTTGGTCGATCCGGAAGATAACCGTCCGATCCATCCGAACTATATGCAACGGGCCGCCTTAAAAGAGATCAAACGTTTCCGGGACA
>MVZL01000061.1 GCA_002068375.1 Tenericutes bacterium ADurb.BinA155 | reverse complement strand
AAAGAAGGAACGATAGAAAATGAAGCGATTGTGGGCGCTTCCTTTTCGCGTTCGCATTCCCGATAGAGCGGAGCAAAAACCATTCCGACCCAAATGCACCAGATCGCCAAATCCCAAGCTCCATCGATCGAATAACCGGTCGAGAAGTCGATGATTCCGGCGGCCAAATAACCTAACGAGATTTCCGTGAGCATCGCGATGCCGATGATCCGAAGCAGCTTCGCCTTGCTCGGGAAAAGATACGAAAGGAGGAAAACAAGCAAAGCTAAGAAGCAAACCGTGGCGTTGATGGAAGCAAGCCAAACGTTCAGCTGCGTTTTGCTGCTATCGCCGATGTAACGGTAATATGCGAGATAGTCGATGCTATTGATCGCTAAGTTGACTGAAGTGAGACAAATGAGAGCCGGCGCAACTAAAGCCCGGGCTTTCTTTGCCCACATCCCCACGATGATCGCCCCCTTTTTCACTTAACACTCAAGTGAAAAAAGAGAAAGAAAACCCGAATGGTTTTTCGAGGGAAACAGTGGCAAAGATCAAAGGAAAAAGCTTCAGCAGATCCAAGCCAAATGATGGGGTTATTGGTTTATTGTTAAGAGCGGGAAAACGAGGACCCGATCTTCCTTGGGGCTATAACCAATCGTCACCGTCTTATTTTGATAATCGGCGAAATTAGCTTCATGGAAGAGGGAACGGGTGAAGAAAATGTTCGCGGTCTCTTTATGAAGGGTCTCCCCGTTATAGGGAAACGCGATCTCAAAATGCATCTGAATCGACCGGCCAAAGGACTCATCGACGACTTGGCCGAATACGACCGAAGTCACCATCAGATCCCCCAGCCGGGCGATTTTCGTCATTCGAATCTGATAATAAAGGATAAAAGGGAGGAAACAGATCAGGAACCACCCAAGGATCAGGCCACCCGCTAACCAAGTCGCGTTCCACTCGGCCCCCGAGTCCCCAAAGGCTAAGCTAAAAACAAAAATCGCGTCGATGACGACAAAGATGAAAAACAAAATCAAGTAAAGATTCCGGTTCACTTTCGCATGAGCGTAATCGAGAGATTTTTTCGGGGAGTAGTCCATGGTGATTTTCCTTTCGCGGGCCATTGTAGCATGACTTTTCCACGGACCAAGGATATTCGCCCTTTCGTTTCTTTTTGCTCTTTTTCCTCTTCGTTTTAGGCAAACTAAAGAGGGGAGAGGTGTATCGAAATCCCTCTTTTTTGCACCAAAAAGGGCCATTTCGATGGCTTCAGAAGAAAAATTGAGTCTAGGAGGTGACACAAAGTCTAAAGACTTGTTATCATAGAGCACAACCAAAAAGGCCCTTATGCTTCTTAGCGCTGCAACGAATTTGACGTATTTCCCTTACTCGGTCATCGAGCTTTTCTGTTTCTTCTTTGCTCTCACGATTTTGCTTCGGATCGGACCTAATCTTGGTTCTTATGATGAAATCCGCTATTTCAAAGCGATGATTTTTTCCTACTTCGGGGTCATCTTCTTCGACATTATGTCTTATCACTTCGAAGACCGGATCTTCACTGCCCCGACCTGGGTGGCGGCGCTCGTGAATGCTTTGAGCATCATCGCGATTTCCTGCGGATGTTATTCTTGGTTTCGCTACGTCCAAGCCCGGTCCCATTTGACCTTGTTTCCGCATCACCGTATCGTGAATTTTTTGATTGCCGTCCCGCTGTTCCTCATCATCATTGCCGATATCACCTCGATTTGGACCGGCTGGCTCTTCACCATCGATAGCAAAGGCAGTTATCATGACTCCTCGATTTTCTGGATCGTTCAGGGCTCGGTCAACTATCTCTATCTCGTCGTTCCAACCTTATCCGCGGTCGTGAAGATCATCACGACCCATTCTCGGCAGGAGCGGATTGAATATGCCTTCTACGCTGCCTACATGATCGCCCCCTTAAGCGCTGGGATCCTTGAAGACTACATCCCGGTCCCCATTCTTTCCCTCAATATGTTCCTCGTCATTCAGATCATCTTCTTGTTCATCCAAGACATGCAGATCAATAGCGATGCTTTGACTGGGCTCAACAATCGGCGACAACTTAACCATTACTTAGCGGTGGAACTTCCGAAAGCTTCGTCCGATCACCCAATCATCCTCCTCATGATGGACGTGAATGGCTTTAAAGGAATTAACGATAAACATGGACACGCCGAAGGGGATAAAGCCCTTCAGATGGTTTCCGAAGTCCTCAAAGACGTTGCGATGAAAAATAGCGCCTTCGTTGCCCGCTATGGTGGCGATGAATTCTGTTTATTGCACGTCAAGGGCCAGACGAGCGTGAATGCTTTGGCTAAAGAAATCCAAGATACCTTAGCCTCCAAAGAAAAAGCGTTAGGAAAACCGCTTCATTATTCGCTTAGCGTGAGCGTGGGCGGTGGGCTTTTCGTCACCCCGAATTTCACTCCGGAAGCCGCGATCAAAGCGGCCGATCGTTCCCTCTACCTCGAAAAGAAAAAATGGCACGCCGACCATCCGACGGTCCGTTAAGGCTTAGTCCCGTTTGCTTAAAACCATTTCCTTGGCGTATTCGAGCTGTTTTTCCGTAATATTGCCGCCGGAAATGAGATAGGCGACTTGTTTGACCTTCTCATCGAGCGTGAGCTCTTTCATATGGGCGTAGGTCCGATTGGCTTTGACTTCCTTGCTGATCAAAATGTGGTGGTCCGATAAGCTGGCGACTTGCGGCATATGAGTGATCGCGATCACTTGGCTCGATAAAGAAATCTCATGAATCTTCCTTGCGACCGCTTGAGCGGTTTCGCCGGAGATCCCCGTATCGATTTCATCAAAGATCACGGTCGAGATCTTGTTGGCTTTGATGAAGACGGCTTTGAAAGCCAGCATAATCCGCGAGGCTTCGCCGCCCGAGATGATTTTCGAAAGGCTTTTTAACCCTTCGCCCACATTGGTTTCGATCAAGAAGTCGACTTCGTCGAGGCCATTCTCTTTGAGGATGACGTCCCCGGTCTTCGGATCGGGGGTATTGAAAACGATTTGGAATTTGGCCTTAAGAAGTAAGTCGGCCATATTCCGTTCCAGCTCTTTTTCGATCGATTTCGCGATCTTTTCCCGGAGAGTTTTGAGTTCGATCCCCTTTTGGTAGCAGCGTTCAAAGGCTTGATCCATCTCGGCCTTTTTGGCTTTGATTGTTCCTTCGAAGTCGGAGTTCTCGCCCAGCTGCGAGGCTAATTCGTCCCGATAGGTGATGAGCTCCGGGATTTCCTTTTTGTATTTCCGTTTCAAGGCGGTTAAGTCGGAATCGCGCTGCTGCAGTTCATTGAGGTGTTCCGGATCGTAATCGATATTGCCCAGGTTCTTTTTTAGCGAATCGAAGATATCGGTGATTTCATAGTAGGCATCATCGAGTTTATCGTGGCTTTCTTTATACTGAGGCTGATAGTCCGCTAACTTCGCGAGAAGCTTATTGAGTTCATAGAGACGATCGATGAAATCCTCATGGATGATCTGATTGGCTTCCTCCGAGATCGAATAGATTTTGTCGTAGTTATTGAGAAGCGAGATCTCGGAAGCGATGGATTCCTCTTCTCCTTCCTTAAGGTCGGCGGCTTTTAATTCCTTATATTGGTATTCATAGAAATCGCGGTCTTCATCGAGCTTGGCTTTCTTCGCCATCAAAGTCTCGTAATCGGCTTTCTTTGCTTTATAGTCCAAAAGCAACGCCGCGTATTCCTTTTTGTAGGAGGCGGTGAGCTCATAGGAAAAGCCATCGATGATCTCCAGGTAGTTGTCGGGGTTCAGGATTTTCTCAAAATCAAATTGGTTATGGATATCGGCGAGGTATTTCGCGATTTTATTGAGGTCATTGAGGGTGATCGCAGTCCCATTGACCTTAATGCTGCTTCGAGTTCGTCCAATCACCCGCTCAATGCTGATTTGGCCATTCGCGCTTGGGACATTAAGGCCTAATAGGATCGCATCGAGTTGAGGGCTATGAAGCTCAAATTGACCTTGAATCGTCGCGTTATCTTGGCCCGCCCGAATGAGTTCGCTCGAGGCCCTGGCCCCTAATAGGAGCGATAAGGAATCGATTACGAGGGATTTGCCGGCGCCGGTTTCCCCAGTGAGAACGGTGAAGCCTTCCTTAAAGGAGACATCGATATTCTCGATGATGGCGAGGTTGGTAATGCTGAGGCGTTTTAACATCCCCATGATTATAGAACGCCCCTCCCTTTCCCCCAAGGGGGAATCGGGAAGAAACGCCCAAGAGAAAAAGAGGGGAAGGGTGAATGCGATTTCGGGCTTTTTAACGCTCGAAGGGATAGATAATCCCCATTTGTTGCCGCATCCTGTCCATGATGCTCATCACATCGATTGTGGTCTTATGGGGAATGACCGGAGATTCGATTAAGCCTTCTTTAAGGCAACGGGCGCATTCGAGGATTTCATATTCGTAACCGCTGATTTGCGAGGGGACGCCAAGCGAGCGAATCAATTCGTGGTTGGCATTATAGACATCGATCCGTTCAGGATTATTGCAATTGATGACCTCGATGTAGCCTTGGTCTCCGTAGATATGGCCATTGCGGTCGGCCGGCCCAAGCATCGAGGTGAAGGCGATCGCTTGCTGGCCTTCCCTGAAGGTCAAGATTCCTACCGTCGCCTCATCGACCCCCGTCTCGCTCTTCTTGCACTGGGCATAGATTTGACTTGGAAGCTCCTCGTAGACCATTAATCCAAAGGTGAGGGGATAGATTCCCATATCGAGCAAAGCCCCGCCGCAAAGGGAAGGGTCGTTGAGCCGGACGTGGGCTTTATTCGGATAGCACAGGTTCGCATCCACAAGATAGGGTTTTCCGATTACCCCAGAAGCGAGAAGATCGTTCAGGATTTTGCGGGAAGGGAGATAACGGGTCCACATCGCTTCGGTAACAAAAAGATGAGCCGCCTCAAAACGGGCCAAGATGTCTTTGGCTTGTTTCGCGTTCCCGGTGAAGGCCTTTTCGCAGAGGACGGGTTTATGGTACTTGAGGCAAAGTTCCATGTTCTTTAAATGCTCGCTATGGGGGGTGGCGATATAGACGAGATCGACCGCCGGATCTTGGCAAAGTTCCTCGTAGGAGCCATAGGCTTTCATGAAAGCGTGAGTTTGCTTAAACGCTTCGGCTTTTTCTAAAGTTCGGGAGGCGATCGCGTAATTCTCAAAGCCCTCCATCTCCCGGATGGTGTCCGCCAGTTTAATGGCGATTCCGCCGGCCCCAATCATTCCAATCTTCATAAGGAAACCTCTAGGACAATCATATGCGGACCTTGGGCGAAGAAGAAGAGTGAAGGATTGTGTCTTTTTTTCCGAAAGAAGGGGAGTAGCATAGAAACCATGGTTTACATTTTTGCATTCCTGATCCCTCTTTGCCTCGGGATTATTGGTTTTGCATTTCCGGGCCTTTTTAAGAAGAAACCGCGGGAAATCGGCTTAGGTCAAGAAGCCTTGCTTCAAGGCTGTGTCGCCAGCGCCCTCACGATTCTCAATTATCTTTTTGTTTTGCTTTTCGTCTTCGGTTATCGAGGCTTTAGCGATCAAACCGCCTTCTGGGCTTTCTTAGGGATCGATGCCTTCGTCCTTTACCTTAACCCCCGGAAAATTACGTTCGAGATCAAAGCCCATCACCATTTCCCGAAACATTCGATTGTCGAATGGACCCGGGATGGTTTGCTCCTCGTCATTTTGCTCTTAGAGCTTTTCGTCTTTAACCGGAACGCCTTCAGCACGACCGATTTCGTCTTCTCGCCGCTTCGTTACTTCGGTTTATCGCTTTTATTGATCTTCGGCTTTCAAATCCCCGAACTCATCCAAAACCATATCCAATCGCCCACCAAATCCCGTTGGAGCGTCTACTGGACCTTGGGGATTGGAGTGAGTGTGATTCTTCTGATCTTCCTCGTGTGCGCCGCGATCAATTCCGGTTCTTTCTTCACGAGTTTCCCCTTCGCGGAAAAAGATAAAGACAGCAATCCTTTTCTTTACTACAACCTCTTTCAAGCCTTCAAAGAAGGCCATCTTTATCTCGACGATATCCCCGATCCGAAATTAGCGACGCTTGAGAACCCCTATGATTATTGGCAACGTTATGACGCGAACGTCTCTTACTTGTGGGATACCGCGTATTACAATGGCCATTACTATTGCTACTTTGGGCCGGCTCCGGTGATTCTTGTGATGTTCCCCGTCTATTGGCTCACCGGGATGGTCCCGACCGGCTTATTCCTTGAAGCGGTGGCCTTAATCGCCTACACGGCTGGCTTAGTTTACGTGGGACTCCGCCTCCGCGAACTCAGTGGGAACCGCCTGCCTTATCCGATGCTTGCCTTCTTACTCGTCCTCACCTGGCTATCGTCCTTATCCCTCGATTTCGTTGTCTATCGCCTCACCGATTGGAAATATGCCTTGCCGTTTGATTACGGCCTCACCTTTGGGATCTGGTTCTTTGGGATGACCCTAACCGCTTATCAAAGAAGCCCGCTTCGCATGCTTTATCTCGGCTTGGCCGGATTCTTCTTCGTTGCGGTGGTGGCTTCGCGGCCGGACCTCTCGATCTTCCTTTTATTCGCCGCGCCGCTTTTCATCAGAATGCTCTTCGTGGAAGAAAAGACCATCGGGAAACGCCTCTTGGATTTCGTGCCGATGGTGGTCGTTCTTGGAATCGGGGGCGGGCTTTTAATCGCCTATAACGTCCTCCGTTATGGCAAGGTCTTAGAGTTTGGGCAAGACTACCAGCTCACCGCCCTCGATCCTTCGACCCAACATTGGAGTTTCAATGGGATTCTGGCGGCCTTCAACCATTACTGGGCGACTGTCCCGACGGTGACTTCCTCTTTCCCCTATTATCTTCCAGCGGTAACGACAACCTCGGTGGACACCCATCCTTACAACAATGCGGCCATTGGTCTTTTATTCAATCCCTTCTTCTATGGGGTGGGCTTACTTCCTTTCGCCGTCAAAAACGCGAAAGGCTGGGAACAAAAAGCGATGTATATTCTTCTTCCTTTCGCCGCGGTTGTGACCTCAATCACCATCTATTGCTTCGGCGGGGTTTGCCCGCGGTATATGATGGGAATCTGGCCGTTTGCGGCCTTAGCCT
>MVZL01000060.1 GCA_002068375.1 Tenericutes bacterium ADurb.BinA155 | reverse complement strand
CCAAACCCACCGGCGGTGTTGAGGCTAACACCCTCCTTTCGCAGCGGAACATTTTGAAATCCGAAAAGGCGGAGTTAAAAGGCCGGATCGCCGATTTGGCTTACGACAATCTCACGCCCGAACAGCAAAATGCCGCCGCGGAGAAATTACAGGCAACCTACGCCGAACATGTCACAACCTACAAAGCGAATGTCGCGGCGGTTAAGAAAAAGATCGTCGATGTCAAAGCCGAAATCCGTGAGGTCAAGGCCAAAAATAAAGCCGAAATCGAAAAGATCGAACAGACCGAGAAAAACCCGAGCGAAGATGAAATCGCGAAGGCCAAAGCGGTCTATCAGGATTCTTTAAACAAGGAAAACGCCGACTTCGAAGCGTTCGTCTCGAAGAACCAAGCGGATGCCACTCAGATCAAAGCCGAATCCCAAGCCAAAGACAAAGATCTTCGCGCCCAATATGCGACCGTGAAGAAGACGGGAATGAAACGGGCAGAGAAAGCGGAGAAACTCGATGTCTTAAAAGGCCAAATCTATACCAACGCCGGCACCGCCGATCTTCAACTCATGGATTTGAAGAACGCTTTACAAGTCCGGAAGGCTCAGCATAAACAAACTTTGGCAAAGCTCAAGAATGATCTTGATCTCGAGACCAACCACGTCCATACCTTGATCAAGAATCGCCAAGCCGAACAAAAAGCTGCGCTTAAGAACTACAAAGGCATTGATGATATCCGCGAAGAATATCTCCAAGTTTCGCCGTTCCATTACCGTTTCGCAATGGGGACGAAGAAATGGGGGGTCAACCTCGGCCAGAAGACCAAAGCCAGCTTTTCAAGTTGGCCCGCCTTTGGCAACTGGTTGGTTCATAACGCCATTTATCTTACGATCATCGCAATGATCATTTACGTCGAGATTTTCCGTTACGTCCAGACCGGCAATAGCTGGCTGAACCTCGGCTCAATTGTGAACATCTTGAAACACACGAACGTCTTACTTCCGCTCGCCTTAGGCGTCGCTGGAACCATCGTTCTCACCGGCACCGACCTTTCGCTCGGCCGTATTTATGGTCTCACGGCCTGCTTATCCGCAATTCTCTTAGGTTTCTCCTCCTCAAGCGGCATCGTCTTCCCGTGGACCGAGAATATGCCGTGGATTTGGATGATTGCCGTCCTTCTAATTGTCATGCTAATCGGCGGGCTCTTAGGCGCTTTCAACGGCTTCTTCGTCGCAAAGTTCTCGATTCACCCCTTCGTCGTCACTTTGGCTTCGCAATTGGTCATTTATGGCTTATTGCTCCTCATGGGCGACGTCTTCAAGTTCTCGGTCACTTCGCAATCCACCTACGCCATCTCTGGTTGGTACAATGACTTCATCGCGAGTGGCTTCTACCTTGGCGACGTCAAAATCGAATGGTACAACCTTTACGCGATCGTCTTATTGATCGTGATGTGGTTTATCTGGAACAAGACCAAATTCGGCAAATCGATGTTTGCCGTCGGCTGCAACCCCGATGCTGCGAACGTCTCGGGCATCAACGTCAACAAGACTTTGCTTTGGACTTTCATTCTCGCCGGAATCTGCTATGGCTTTGCTGGCTTTGAATATAACCCGATCAATGGTGGCGCGCAGCTCGGCACTGGTGCGGGCGGCGAACTTGACCCGATCACCGCGGCCGTCATTGGCGGCGTCTCCTTCACTGGAGGTATCGGCAAAGTCTCAGGCGTCCTCATCGGTTGCTTACTCTTAAAGGTCATTGACTCCGCTTTGTTCGCCTGCGCGGTTCCGACCGCTTGGCAATCGATCATCAAAGGCGCGATCATTCTCTTCGCCGTCGCGATCGATATGAAGAAGTACATCGCAAAGAAATAATGGACGATCCGACCCCGCAAAAAGATTCGCAAAAGAAATCCCGCTACCCTGGAAAGGGCGGCTGGTTTCTTTTTAAAGGGGTCAACCTTTCCGAGAAAGGCGCGACGATCTTCTTGCTTGTGGCGTTCCTGATTCTCGTGAGCGCCTTCATCGTGCTGCTCGCTTTAGGTCAGGCGGGACTACTTGGGACTTCTACCGGAGGAAGCACCTCGCTACAATAACCCTATGAAAATCCCATTCTATTACGCTTATCTTCTCGTTCTCGTATCCACGGTCCTCACCCTTTTCTTATGCGCCCGCTACGCCAAAGACGTTTCGCATTCCTATGACGAGAACTACCATCCGAAATACGAAGTGAACGAAGGGATGCCTTATTTCGCCGCGATTCTCTTTGGATCGCTGGGCTTGCTTCTTTCCTATTTCATCTTCAAACCGATTCGGACCGAAGACAGTCTCAACTCCCGCCGGTTCCTTTGGATCAGCTTAGCGATGCTCGTGGTCCATGTGACCATTTTGTTCTTGCTTTCTTATTTTGGGATCGTCACCTACGACCTCAGCGGTTTTAGCAATTAAAAAAGCTCCCCGAATTCCTTCGAGGAGCTTTTCCGGTTGTTTTCTTTTTACCGGGCTAAATTTCCGGAATGATTCCACCGGTCCTGCCAGAGCACGCTATCGAGTGACTCGGCGACTTCATGTTTATTGATCTCTTGATGTTCCGGCTGACCAACGAACTTTTGATTTTCTTTTTCTTGTTCCATAACGGGATTCCTCCGATGCCATTTCTTCTTGGCATCAGCACACTATAATAAGAAAAAGGCCCTCATCAAGGGATGAAGGTCATGAAACCCTTTTCAGAAAACGCTTTCATAAAAAGTAAGCGTTTTCACGGTTTTTTTTCGATTTCGGCTTCCGCTTTCTCCTTTTTGAGATTGCAGATTTTTAGGATCAGGATGATCGAGGCAAGAACCATGGTAATGGCGTTCGCGATGATGACAGGCCAGGCGGTCGTATAGATCCCATAGGCTAGCCAACAGGCGGTTCCCACCACGAAGAGGACATACATTAATAGTGAAATATTCCGGGTATCGTGGGTCTTAATGCTTTTGATCGCTTGCGGAACGAAAGAAATGGTGGTTCCGCAGGCGGCGATATATCCTACGATTTCAAAGAAGAGATCCCAATTCATACGGCGCACCTACTTTGCTACTCGATATCATACACCCGTGAAGCGATGATCTTTCGCGATTCTTCGCTATAGGGGTCATCGTTATTGAGACGGTGGTTGGTATCGCTCTTGCGGATCTCGTTTATCTCGTCTTCGCTTAGTTCGAAATCAAAGATGTCAAAGTTTTGGGCGATCCGTTCCTCGTGCTCCGATTTCGGTAGAGCCAAAATCCCTTCCTGGTAATGCCAACGAAGAATGATTTGAGCCGGGGTTTTGTGGTGAGCTTGGGCTAAAGCAACGAAGAGGGGGTCGTTTAGAAGATTGACCGCCCCATGGCCTAAAGGCGACCAGGCCTCCATCAAAATCCCATGCTCGTCGAGGTAGTGGTGCATCGCTTTTTGCTGAAAGATCGGATGGCATTCGACTTGGTTCATCACCGGTTTGATCGTGCAATGAGCTAAAAGCGTATCGAGATCTTTCTCAGTGAAGTTGCAGACCCCGATCGCTTTGATCTTACCCGCCCGGACCAATTCTTCCATCGCTTTCCAGGCTCCAAGATAATCTCCTAGCGGCCAATGAATCATATAGAGGTCGAGATAATCGAGGCCCAGTCTTTCTAGCGATTTAGCGAAGGCGTGTTTGCATTTTTCGTAGGAACAATCTTGAACCCAAACTTTTGAGGCGATCAGAAGCTCTTTCCGATCGACCCCGGATTCTTTGATGGCTCGGCCAACGAAGGGCTCATTCATATAGACCGCGGCATCATCGATGAGACGGTAACCATGTTGAATCGCCCACTTAACGGAGTTCACCGCACTGACTTCGTCCTTAATTCGCCAGCAACCAAAGCCTTGAGCAGGAATCTCCATCCCGTTATTGAGATGGAACGTCGGAATCTTGTTTTTCATATCACTACGATACCTTGTTTGGGCACCCCGTGACATGGAATTCCTATGCGAATGCTTGTAATTTCTTATCACTGAAGTGAAAAAAAGTTCGATGGCATTTCTTCTTTCCTTGTTCCCTCTTGAAAACGGCTTCCGTTAGCGCACAATGAATTCCCATGGAAAACACCAAAAGCACCCGTTCCACCCATCAAAAGAAATTCGTCTCCGACTTTTTGGAGATGACTCATTCCCATCCGACCGCCTATGACGTTGTGACCGCTTCGAAGCGTCGCGGGGTCAAGATTTCGGTGACGACCGCGTATCGGTTATTGAACCAAATGGTTCTCGATGGCCATGCGATTTCTTTAGCGGGCAGTGATGGCCAGCTTCACTATGATGCGATGCGGAATGACCATATTCATTTCGTTTGCAAAGGCTGCGGAAAAATCGTGGATATCTTTCTTCCGCAGCAAGAAGTGCTGGATTTCGCTCATTCCCAAGGCATGAATATTGGACACATTCAGGAAATTGTCTGTTACGGGACCTGTGAATCCTGCGCCAAAAAGGAAAAGGCTTGATTGCTGCTAATCATTTTCAACAATACGCGATCGATTAACGGTCGCGTTTTTTGTTCTTTTACGTTTTAAATAATGGGGAAAATGCATACACCCTGTCGCTATTTTTCTTGAATACGCGCGCGAATGAGGTCTAAAATCTATTTAACATTGACAAGGAGGAACTCATTATGTCAATTTCGAAGAAGAAACCGGTAGATCGTTTCTTCACGGTCGGCATCATCATGTTGATTGCCACCATCGCCTTAATCCTCATCAGTTTGATTTGGATCCCCTTTAACACCAAAGCGGGACAAGAAGGAAACTGGGGCTGGGCCGTTGGTGTCTGGTACTGGTGGGATAGTTTCGCCATCGATCTTGTCCAAGGAAAAACTCAGTGGACGAGCGAAAACGTTATGAACTGGCTCTTAGTCGCTTTGACTTTAGCCTCGGCGGTTGCGACCATCCTCTTACTCATCCTTTATATCCGTCAAAAAGAAAAGAAAGGCGCGATCGCCGCTGTTTTGGCCTTCATTACCATTCTTGTTCTTGGCATTGTCTATTCGACGGTGTCGTTCGGTTTAAAACTCGGTGTTTGTGTCCGTCGTCAATATGACCTTCTTTGGATCATTGAAGGCTGTGGATTCGTTGCGTTACTCTTCTTAGTCTTAGCTGCTTTCGTTCCGTTCTTAGCTCAAACCTTCGCCAGTGTTTCTGAACCGGCCAAGGTCGAAGAAAAGAAAGAAGAAGAGAAGCCCGCTGAAAAGCCGGCTGAAGAAGCGAAACCTGCTGAAGAGAAGAAAGAAGAAAAACCGGCCGAACAGAAACCGGTCGTTGTCGTGATTAAACAAGAAGTCGCTCAACCGGCTCCGGCAGTTGCTCCGGCCGAGAAGAAAGCCCCGGTCATTGCCGCGAAAGGCAAAGCCCGTCGTCGTGCTTCCTTTGAAACCAAAGTCAAGAACGCCGATGAAGATCTCCGTCACAAGTACTATGAACTCCGTGACTACATCAAGAGTTATGGGGTCCATAACCGCGTTTCGATTCCGGGCGATACCTTCTCCGCTCACCGTCAGAGATATGTGTTCATCACCATCTCCGGCAAGCACATGAAGGTCAGCTACGATCTCAATCCGAATTCGTACAAAGATAGCACCATCCCTGTTGAGTTCAATAAGGCGAAGAAGTTCGCTGACCTTGCCTTGCTCTTCAAGGTTCGGAGCGATCTCTCCCTTAAGCGCGCTGAACAGCTCGTTGATGACATCATGGCCTCCAAAGGCGTGAAGAAACCCGAGCCGAAGAAGCCGGCTGACGATAAAGCCGCGAAGTAATTCCTCCCGAGCTTCAAGCCTCATCGCGTAAGCGGTGGGGCTTTTCTTATGGCCTTGGCAATGAGGGTGGGCTCGATGAAAGCAAAGGGGTTCTTGGACTCTCGGTTCGAACGCTTTCCTTGAGCCCAAACGAAAAGGGCCTACTTCCGTAAGCCCTTTGGAATCCCATTGGAATTAGAGGATGATGTCCTCTTTCTTCCGTTTACCCCCTCGGCCTTTCTTGAACTCGATCTCGCCTTTGCTAATGGCACCGACCGGGCAGACATGACCGCAAAGCAAGCACCCTACGCATTTATCGTGGTTGCACTTCGGCTTCCGAGTGTCCTTGTCCCATTCCATCGCTTGGTGGGCTCCATCGTAGCAGCTGATGACGCAGCGGCCGCATCCGATGCACTTATCGAGATCGATATGGGGATAGACCTTATAATCGCGATCGAGCGATTCAGCCGGGATGATATTCTTGTTGGCAAGACCGACCAGGTCTTCCAAATGGTCGACGTGCTGGTCTTCCATATAATGCTGGAGGCCGTTCTTCATGTCTTCGACGATCCGGTAACCATATTCCATGATTCCCGTCGTGACCTGAAGAGTCTTGGCACCGAGCAAGATGAACTCAGCCGCATCGACCCAGTTCTCGATGCCTCCGATGCCGGAGATTTCGACATCCGGAATCGCTTGGCGCATCTGCTGAATGAAACGGAGAGCGATCGGCTTGACCGCTTTGCCCGAATATCCGGAGATTGAGGACTTGCCATTCACGATCGGCATGCCAATGTGCTTCTCGAGATCAAGCGAGCAAATCGACTTCACCGTATTGATCGCGGCGATGCCATCGGCCCCGCCCTCAAGGCAAGCTTTGGCCACCGGCACCATATCGGTGATGTTCGGGGTCATCTTGGCCATGAAAGGAAGCTTTGAACCGCGCCGAACCGCCGCGCAGTATTTCTTGCAGAGATCCGGATTAGAACCGACGTCGCTTCCCATCGCGTGCGAAGTCATTTGAGGGCAGCTGAAGTTCAACTCCAGCATATCCGCGCCGGCTTCGGTCGCGAGGCGGGCGAGGTCTTCCCATTCCTTCTCATTCGCCCCCATGATCGAGGCGATTAAGACTTGGTGGGGGTAGTTCTTCTTGAGGCGCTTAATATCACGGAGATTATCCTCAAGGGGGTGCTCCGCGATCTGTTCCATGTTCTTAAAACCGATGAACGGGGTGCTCTCTTTTCCGATTTTATCGAAACGGGGGGAGACCTCATCGGCGATGAAGAAGCCGATCGTCTTGAAGACGACGCCTCCCCAGCCAAGATCATAGGCTTTGGCGCACATGTCGTAGCAGTTGCCGACCGGGGATGCCGATAAGCAGAAGGGGTTAGGAAACTTGACCCCCATGAACGTGATCGAAAGATCTTTCTTCGTCATATTATTTGCCCTCCAAATACGCGGCGATCTTGTTAGCGACTTCCTTGCCGCTACGGACCGCATAGACCACAGTCTTCTCGCCCGGGGCGATATCCCCGGCGACAAAGACTTTACCGACATCCTTGCCTTCGCCCTTCACCAGGGTGATGTCTTTGATATCGGCGAGGTC